>NZ_JBFRVF010000005.1:0-33707 GCF_041475025.1 Vibrio sp. 10N.222.49.C12
TCTTAAGTGAACGGCATTAGAGCCGTGGCTCCCTTTTTGTTTTCTGTATTTCGCCAAAAATTGGCTAACTGCTTATGCTAACTAGATCAGTATGGTCGCTAAGCCTAGGAACACCGATAGGCCAATAACATCGGTTACTGTGGTCAGTGCCATACCGCCAGCAAGGGCTGGATCGATATTCATCTTCTTCAACATCACTGGGATAGTTACACCAGCAATACCTGCGACAATCAAGTTGGTCATCATCGCCGCTGAGATGATGCCTCCCAGTATCCAGTTACCTTTCCAAGCTACAACGATACCACCAATGATAACGGCCCATAGAACGCCGTTTAGGAAGCCGATGGCCGCCTCTTTGAGTAGTAGTTCGCGTTTGTTACTGTCACCGATATGACCGAGTGCCAAACCACGAATCACCAGAGCAACGGTTTGGTTACCGGCAACACCACCCATTGAAGGTACGATAGTCATCAGTACTGCAATTGCTGCCATTTGGTCGAGCGTTGCTTCAAACATGTTTGATACAGATGCTGCCGCCAGTGCTGCGAGTACGTTAGCACCAAGCCACACACTACGACGACGAGCAGATTTTACGACCGGTGCGAAGGTATCTTCGTCATCGTCCATACCCGCCATACTCATCATTGAGTGTTCGGCATCTTCACGGATAACATCAACCACGTCATCGATGGTGATACGACCAACAAGGTGCTGGTTACTATCGATGACAGGCGCAGAAACCCAGTTACGACGTTCAAACAGGCTCGCGATATCTGACGCACTGGTTTCTACCGCGATCGCTTCGTCGGCATCATCCATCACTTCTGAAACAGGGACATCAGGTTGAGTCGTTACTAGCGTGGTAAGTGATAGGTTACCGATAAGACGTTCTTCTTCATCAATAACATACAGAGCATCAGTTGCATCCGGCAGTTCGCCACGCATACGCATGTAGCGCAATACAACGTCAACATCGACATCACCACGAATCGTGATTACGTCGGTGTTCATGATCGCACCCGCTGAATCTTCAGGGTACGACAGGGCAGTTTCAACTAATGCACGATCGACGGAGTCCATTTGAGAAAGGACTTCGCGAGAAACATCGTCGGGTAGGCTTCGAAGTACGTACGCGACGTCATCGGTTTCCATACCTTCGGTTGCTTCTGCCAAGGTCTCAGGTGCCATTTTCGACACAAGAGCATCTTTGACGTCTTCGTTTAGTTCATCAAGAATTTCACCGTAGTCTTCAGGATCGGTGAGTTGCCAGAGTACGTCACGACTTTTGCGAGGGGAGGCTTCTAAAAGGTGTGCAATATCTTCAGGCTCCATGTCCTGAAGTTGTCGGCGTACGTGAACAAATCGGCCGTTTTCTAGGGCTTCGCTGACTTCTTGGAGGGTTTGGTGAGCTTGGTCGAATTCTAATTGCTCTGCCATATTTTCCTCCTATCTCATTATTCTTACAATGCTTGGAATAGTAACTTAATTCTAGGGCTTATTTAAATCATAAACTTAGGTAGAACTAAGATTTAATATAGGTTGGTTCACCGTTTGAGTTTGCGGTGTTGTGAGTAAAGCGTCTTAGCTACTCACCCTCATCAAATTTATCTTCGATAAGGTGGCAAACGGCATCAAGTGCTTGTTGTGAATCAGTACCCGAAGCTTGAATCGTGATGTGTTGGCCTTGGGCTGACTCCAGCATCAATAGTCCCATTACGCTGTCTGCGGTGGCACTTTTATCTTCTTCACTATGAATTGTGATAGTGGCATCAAAGCTTTGTGCAAGCTCAACCAACTTTACGGCTGCTCTAGCGTGAAGACCCAAGCGATTTTGGATCAGTACAGTTCGAGTTAATTCCATGGTTAGCCCTGTTGGTGCTTCTCTAGGGAGGCGTGTCTGATTTGAACTTGATGGCCAAGTTGCTCAAAGTACTCACCAATTTTCTGGGTTAGATAAACCGAGCGGTGTTTGCCGCCAGTACAGCCAATCGCGACCGTTAGGTAACTGCGATTGTTCTTCTCTAACATTGGTAACCACTGTTCAACAAAGCCTTGGATCTGTTGCTTGAGTTCCAGAACTTCTGAGTGTTCTTCTAGAAAGGAGTGAATTGGTGCATCTAGCCCGGTTAGTGGTCGTAGTGCAGGTTCCCAGTGAGGGTTCGGCAAAAAGCGAACATCAAACACGTAGTCGGCATCACTTGGCAAGCCATACTTAAAACCGAAAGATTGAAAGACGATGATCAGCTCTTGCTTCTCTTTGCCTTCAACTTTAAATCGAACCTTTTCACTCAATTCGTAGAGGTTGCAGTCACTGCTGTCGATCACAATGCTGGCGTGCTCTGCGAGAGGTGTCAGAAGTGTCTTCTCTAAATCAATCGCTTGCTCAAGAGAGAGCTTTTCTTGGCCAATTGATAAAGGGTGGATTCTGCGGGTTTCGCTGTAGCGCTTAAGGAGTGTCTGCTTGCTGGCATCGAGGAACAATACATCAACATCGATGTTTGTAGCTGACTCGAGTTGCTCGAGCGTGTCGGTGACTAACTGAGGCTCTTTCGGTAGGTTACGTATATCAATACTTACCGCAACGTTTTGGTTGCTTTCGCGTACCGATTCGACAAAGTTGTTGAGCAGGTTTACTGGTAGATTATCGACACAGTAATACCCCAAGTCTTCTAGGACTCGTAACGCAACACTTTTACCGGCCCCTGATTGGCCACTAACCACGATTAATCGCATGTTATTGCTCGCAAGTTGGCACTTGAATCATGATGTCGTAAAGCTCTTGATCGCTCTGAGCATTACGCAGCTGTTTAAGAGTCTGCTTGTCGTTTAGTCGTTCTGCCATACAAGAAAGGGTTTTTAGATGCTCTTTGCATTGTTCGCTAGGAACAAGCAGGGCAAATAGTAGGTCGACAGGACGATTATCAATCGCATCAAATTCGATAGGATCTTGGCATTGCAGTAATACAGCTATCGCTTTATCACTGACATTCATACGAGCATGGGGAATCGCGATACCATTACCAATACCGGTACTGCCCATCTTCTCACGGCTCAACATACACTCAAATAGCTCTGTTGAATCTTGACCGCAGCTCTCAGCTGCTATCTGGCTGATGAGCTCAAGGGCTCTTTTTTTGCTTGTGCATTGGACTGCACTTTTGGTGCAGTCCAATGAAAGTACTTCGCTTAATTGCATGTTAGTGACTACTTAGCTTTTCTTTGTGCTTGTTGAGTTGGCGGACGAGTTTATCAACCAATGAATCAATCGCGGCATACATGCTTTCATCTGTTGCTGTCGCATGGATTTCCCCCTGATTTATATGCAGGGTAGCTTCTGCGATTTGATTGATTTTCTCAACTTTTAAAACAACCTGAACGCTATTGATATGATCAAAGAAGCGCTCAAGTTTGTCGAATTTGGTGTGAACATAGTCTTGCATTGAATCGGTAAGATCAACGTGATGGCCTTGAATATTGATTTGCATAGACTTTCCTTTTCAGTTGGTTGCCTGATCATAGTTGCTAAGTAACTAGCGACTAAATGAGCTTATAGCAGGCGTTTACGCTGACTCGATGGGGCAATGCCCAGAGACTCTCGGTATTTCGCTATGGTACGTCTAGCTACCTGAATTCCTTGGTCAGCCAGTAAAGCAGCAATCTTACTATCACTTAGAGGCTTCGCGGTATTTTCCGCTGCGACAAGCTTCTTGATGAGTGCGCGAATTGCTGTAGATGAACATTCACCGCCATTGTCAGTGCTGACATGGCTTGAGAAAAAGTATTTGAGCTCGAAGATGCCACGTGGCGTATGCATGAATTTTTGAGTCGTCACACGAGAGATCGTGGATTCGTGCATATCAACAGCTAACGCAACATCATTAAGAACCATTGGCTTCATCGCTTCTTCGCCATGTTCGAAGAAATCACGCTGATGTTCAACAATGCATCGCGCAACTTTGAGTAGCGTCTCATTTCGGCTCTCTAGGCTTTTAATTAACCACTTTGCTTCTTGCAAATTTGAGCGGATGTATTGATTGTCGGCGCTGTTGCCTTTACTGCCCAGATCAGCGTACTGCTGATTCACTTTCAACTTAGGCACGCTATCAGGGTTAATGGTCACTAACCATTTGCCAAGGTCTTTGAAGACAGATACATCTGGAACCACATACTCAGTTTCATCCGGAGTAATCTTACTGCCAGGACGAGGGTCCAGCTGTTGAATCAGTTGCAAAACTTCACGTAGTTCTGCTTCTTTCAACTTGGTCTCTTTGATAACCAGTTTGTAATCGCGATTGCCGAGTTGGTCGATATGGCTAGTAAGTACTAACTTAGCTTCGTTAAGCCAAGGCGTATCTTGGGGAAAGGTTGCCAGTTGCAGTAACAAGCAATCTTGCAGGTTGACTGAACCGACACCTAGCGGATCAAACTGCTGAATTCGTTTACGTACCGCTTCAATTTCATCAAGCTCGATCTCTTCATTGTCGAAGTTTTCAAGGATGTCTTCACAAGTTACAGTGAGGTAGCCGTAGTCGTCGATGGCATCGATTAATGCAAAAGCGATGCTTCGGTCGGTGTCAGTGAATGGCGTTAAGTCGAGTTGCCAAAGTAGGTAATCGTGCAGGCTTTGAGTGGTTTCGCCTTGATAAACCGGCATGTCGTCATCAATCGCAATACCCGTGTTACCGGTGTTCGCGCTGTAGACGTCTTCCCAAGTTGTGTCGATTTCTAGTTCGTTGCCAATCTCTGATTTTTCGATTAAATCTGAGCTATCAGGTAAGTCTTGCTCTGTGGCTTCAACAGTTTCTTTTTCGTCACTGCTAGGTTTTTCTTCCGATGTTGGCGTATCTTCATTGCCTTCTTCGACATCGAGTAGTGGGTTAGATTCAAGTGCTTCTTGAATCTCTTGCTGCAAATCTAAAGTAGACAATTGCAACAAACGAATCGCTTGCTGCAATTGAGGAGTCATTGCTAACTGTTGGCCTAGCTTAAGTTGTAATGAGGGTTTCATTCAGTGTGACTTACCTAGTTATTATTCTTAGAACTCTCGATACTCTCTATATAATCATAGACGGAATTGTTCGCCTAGATAAACTTGTTTAACTTGTTCGTTATTGAGAACATCTTCAGGAGTACCCTCAGCGATCAGGTGTCCTTGGCTTACGATGTAAGCTTTTTCACACACGTCTAATGTTTCACGAACGTTGTGGTCGGTAATCAAAACGCCCAAGCCGCGATCACGCAGGTGAACAATGATTTTTTTGATATCGATTACTGAGATCGGGTCAACACCGGCGAATGGTTCATCCAATAGAATGAACTGCGGGTTTGCTGCTAGTGCACGAGCAATCTCTACACGACGACGCTCACCACCCGACAGAGCCATACCATTGCTGGTGCGGATATGTTGGATGTGGAACTCTTCTAGCAGGTCTTCCAGCTTATCTTGGCGTTGTTCGTTGGTCATTTCATCACGGGTTTGTAAAACCGCCATGATGTTGTTCTCTACGGACAACTTACGGAAAATCGATGCTTCTTGAGGCAGGTAACCGATACCAAGACGAGAGCGGCTGTGCATTGGTAAGATACTGATGTCTCGGTCATCAATGCTGATGGTACCTTCATCACGCGCCACCAAACCAACAATCATATAGAAAGATGTGGTTTTACCTGCACCGTTAGGCCCAAGCAGACCGACGATCTGGCCTGACTCTACCTGTAAGCTTACATCGGTAACAACCTTACGTTTACTGTAGGTTTTCGCTAGGTTTTTTGCTTTAAGAACAGCCATCGTTACTTATTCACTTCCGTTGGTTGTAAAACCGTTGACACTCGTTTGTTTTCACCACTGTCAGCGACTAATTTCTGAGAACCGATCTGGTAAGTGATCTTAGAACCGCGAATGATGCTGCCATCTTGAGATAACATCGCATTCTTAGTCATGATCAGTCGGTCGGCAACAAGCTGGTAGTGCAGGTCGTCAGCTTCACCGTAGAGTGTCTTACCGTCGTCAGTAAGCTGAGAGAAGGTTGCTGGCTTACCGAAGCCTTGAATTTCTTCAATCTCACCGTTTACGGCGTTACGAGTAACAATAACCTTATCGGCATTGATATTGATGCTGCCTTGTTTAAGGTTCACATCACCAAGGAAAGTCACTTGGTTACTTTTCATATCCAATTGCTGGCTGTCTGAGTCAATGTAGACAGGTTGCTCACTATCCGAAGACAGAGCATAGACATTAGGTGCCGCAAGGGTCAAAGCGAATAAACTAAGGTGTAAGAGTTTCATATCTACCTTGAACAGAATTAAAGAGGATTGCATTGTTGGTACCGAAGTTACCTTTCATTGCTTGTCCCTCAGTTTCAAAAAATGTACCGATCATATGGACCGGAGTCTCTGAATAAAAATCTCGGCTAGGCAGCTCAACAACCATTTTATCTGTGGTCATTGTATCGAAGCTGGCTTCTGGCAACAGGTTCTTTGCCACGACGTTGTCATAAAACGTGACAACTTGATTCTCATCCATAATCGCGCGATCAGCGGTGACTTGCCATTCAATCGTGTGCCCTTCACGGAATACCGAAAGAACTGGGTTTTGAAAGTGCGTATCGCCAACTACTGAGTAGTGTTCTAAATACGTCGATTCAACCTGATAGCTGCGAATACCGCTTTCGTCGTAGCTAATGTTGTTCAGGCTTTTGCCACTAAACGCGGGCAGCTCCAAATTTGGAGCCACTTGTATCGTTGATGTTTGCTCTTTGTCGTACAAGTAATAGGTCGACCAAGAGGCAATAAATATGAGTATTAAATAGATAATACGAGTAAAACTCATATGCTTAAACCTTTATGCACGTCGAGTTCATTTCTTGCTTGTAAAATAAGGTCGCAAACTTCACGTACCGCACCATGACCACCGTTAATGGTTGTCACGTAGTTTGCTCGCTTTGCAAGTAGCGGGTGACCATCTGCTACACAGACCTTCAAGCCAACTTTTTCCATCACAGGCCAGTCGATCAGATCGTCGCCGATGTAACCTGTGTTTTCAGGATTTACAGAAAGCTTATCGCAAATATCCTGGTATGCCTTAACTTTATCTTCTTGGCCTTGATAAATCAGCTTGATGCCTAGAGCAGTCATTCGATTCTCAACAATTTGAGATTTACGACCAGTGATGATCGCGATTTCAATGCCTGCGTTCATCAGTGATTTAATGCCGTAACCGTCACGAGTGTGAAAGGTTTTCAGCTCTTCACCGTTGTTGCCCATGTAGATGCGACCATCAGAGAAGACACCATCGACATCGCAAATCAGCAGTTTGATCTCTTTTGCAATTGCAAATACATCTGAATTAACAGTGCCGTATAGAGTTTCGACTGTCTGTGTCATTACATTACTCCTGCTTTCAGTAAGTCATGCATGTTTAACGCTCCGACTAATTTACCTTCTTGGCATAACATCAGGCCATTGATGCTCTTCGCTTGCATCAAGTTTAAGCCCTCAACCGCGAGCATGTTTGGCTCGGCTACCGTCGGGTTTAGCGTCATCACATCACCGATCTGCGTGTTATGGATATCAACGCGTTTGTCTAAGATACGGCGTAAATCACCATCGGTAAAAATACCGGCCATTTGGCCATCTTCACCAACGATTGCTGTCATGCCTAAGCCTTTCTGAGATATCTCTAGTAGAGCGTCTCTTACTAGTGCGTCGGGTGCTACAACAGGAAGTGAATCGCCTGTGTGCATGATGTCGTCGAGCTTCAACAGCAGCTGACGACCTAAAGCGCCACCAGGATGAGACAGGGCAAAGTCTTGAGCGGTGAAGCCTCGAGCCTGCAAAAGTGCAACGGCTAATGCATCACCCATGACCAAAGTCGCCGTGGTGCTGGTTGTTGGTGCTAAGCCCAGCGGACAAGCTTCTTCCGGTACTGAAATTTGTAAATGGATATCAGACAGGGTTGCCATGTTTGATGCTGGCTTGCCTGTCATGCTGATGATCTTGATGCTCAGACGCTTTAACACAGGAAATAGGCTGAGGATTTCTCCCGATTCGCCGGAGTTGGATATTGCAATCACAATATCACCAGGTTCGATCATGCCTAAGTCGCCATGCGCCGCTTCGCCTGGGTGAACAAAGAAAGCCGATGTCCCGGTACTTGCCAATGTTGCTGCGATTTTGTTGCCAATGTGGCCTGATTTACCCATGCCCATCACAACGACTTTGCCTTTGTTGTTCAGGATAAGTTCGCAAGCTTTACAAAAATCATCATTAAAATATTGGTCTAATTGAGTGAGACCTGCAACTTCGGTTTCCAAAACTTGTTTTGCAACGCTGCGGTAATCAAATGGCTGAGACATCAAATACTCCAAGTACGGGAAGTTAAATCAACAATTAAGCCGACATGTTCATTAATAGGTAACTTTGGTAGGCCACGAACGTCACAATTAACACGCCGCCTTCAATACGATTCACACTACGAGATTTTCCTAGTGCCATCACAACAAGTAGTAGCGATACGCCTAGCATTACCCAGAAGTCACGACCCATAGCGAACTCGCTCAAGATCGAAGGGTTGAGGATGCCTGGGATCCCCATAACGGCAAGGATATTAAACACATTCGAACCAATGATATTACCCACGGCCATGTCGTCTTCTCCCTTCATCACACCGGCAAGTGATGCTGCAAGTTCAGGTAGGCTGGTACCAACCGCAATGATGGTTAAACCAATTACAAGATCACTCATACCAAAGTATTTTGCGATAACAACCGCGTTATCCACCAGCATATTCGCCGACAAAGGCAGAACGATTAGGCCAATGATCACCCACATTACAGCTTTAGGGTTACTGACACCTTCAGGGATCTCTGACTCTTGCTCTTCAAGAAAGGCGTCGCCATTCTTTTTTTCATTGCGACTGATTTGTAACATGGCAAATAAGAAAGCGGCAAAAAGAACAAACAACAACACGCCTTCATAAAAGCCTAAATGGTTGTCCCAAAGCAGTGCGCCTGCTAATACGGTAACACCTATCATTAATGGAAGTTCACGGCGAATGATACCAGAACTGATAGAGAGCGGCTTAATAAGCGCTGTAATGCCTAAAATCAGTGCGATGTTGGCGATGTTCGAGCCTAAAACATTACCGACAGCCGTATCTGTTTTGCCATCTAGGGCGGCAGTTGCAGAAACCATCATTTCAGGAGCCGAAGATCCCATTGCAAGAATCGTCATGCCGATAACTAATGGTGAGATACCGACATTGCGAGCAAGAGCCGCAGCGCCGTAAACTAGCTTATCTGCACTCCACACCAAAAAACCTAGGCCGATAACGAGAAAAGCAATCGCTTCAAGAAGCATAATGGTTCCTAAAAAAATAATAAAAACGGAGAATTAACCGCTAATTTTGACCTGTTGCTAGATAAAAGGGAAGTCACTCGGCAAATTAATTACCAGTTAGCAGGCAAGAAAGAGAGATCAATAGATAATTTCCTAATGCTTTCAAATCCCTGCATAGATTCCTGTTTAATATGAATTAATTGAACAGTGCTTTTAATTCTAAAGTAGACTCATTATTATTGCAGCCATAATTGGCGTTTTTTAAAGCAAGGAAACAACAAAAATATGTTGAACACTGAGCTTGTGAAAGTTAAGAACCTCAGCTTCTCACGTGGTGAGCGCGTTATCTTTGATGACATCAGTTTAGAGGTGCCTCAAGGCAAGATAACCGCAATCATGGGGCCGTCTGGGATTGGCAAAACGACTTTACTGCGTTTGATTGGTGGGCAACTGCCGCCAGATGAAGGCGAAATTTGGTTTGATGGCGACAATGTCCCTGCATTATCACGTCGAAAGCTGTATCAAGCACGTAAGAAAATGAGCATGCTATTTCAATCGGGTGCGCTTTTTACGGATCTCAATGTCTTTGATAATGTGGCGTTTCCGCTGCGAGAGCACACTGAACTTAATGAAAAATTCATTCGTACCATCGTATTACTTAAGCTTGAAGCGGTAGGATTACGTGGTGCTGCGCAATTGATGCCGAGTGAGTTGTCTGGCGGAATGGCTAGGCGTGCCGCACTGGCGCGCGCAATCGCACTGGATCCAGAACTTATCATGTACGATGAGCCGTTTGTTGGCCAAGATCCCATCACCATGGGCGTATTGGTTGAATTGATACGAAATCTCAATCAAGCCTTGGGCTTAACCTCGATTGTTGTTTCTCACGATGTGCCAGAGGTGATGAGTATTGCTGATTGGGTTTACCTCATGGCAGATAGCAAGATTATTGCCGCTGGAACACCTGATGAGTTGTACAACAATAGCGATCCGAGAGTGCAGCAATTTTTGCAAGGCGAAGCCGATGGTCCAGTACCATTTAGATTCCCTGCGAAGAGCTTAGAAAAGGATTTGTTTTAATATGATTGTTAAAACTATTGCGGGTGTCGGTAAGCGTACACTTGCGAGCTGTGAGTCATTTGGTCGAGCAAGCCTGATGTTATTTGGGGCTTTGTTTGGCATCCCGCGACTAAAAAACTTCCCCTTATTAGTAAAACAACTTTATAGCGTTGGCGTTCAGTCATTGGCTATTATTTTAGTTTCGGGTCTGTTTATCGGCATGGTGCTCAGCCTGCAGGGCTATGTCGTGTTAATTGACTACGGCGCTGAGGGAAACCTTGGTCAAATGGTCGCGCTTTCACTGTTGCGTGAGTTGGGGCCTGTGGTGACTGCGTTATTATTTGCAGGTCGAGCCGGTTCAGCACTCACGGCAGAGATTGGGTTAATGAAGGCAACAGAGCAGATCTCAAGCCTTGAGATGATGGCCGTTGACCCTCTTAAACGCATTATTGCACCACGTCTTTGGGCCGGGCTTATCTCAATGCCATTGCTTGCTATGATTTTTATGGCGGTAGGTATTTGGGGCGGTCAACTGGTTGGTGTTGATTGGAAAGGCATTGATCACGGCAGTTTCTGGTCTGCGATGCAGTCTTCAGTAGAACTTGGCCGAGATATTGGTAACAGCATGATCAAATGTATGGTCTTCGCTATCACCGTAACTTGGATCGCACTTTTCAATGGTTATGACGCAGTACCGACTTCAGAAGGTATCAGTCAGGCAACCACACGCACTGTAGTGCACTCTTCTCTAGCGGTACTAGGGCTAGATTTTGTTCTTACCGCATTGATGTTTGGGAATTAATCATGCAACAAACTCGAAAATTAGAATTATGGGTCGGCACCTTTGTTATTGCCGGAATTTGCGCAATCTTAATCATGATCTTTCAAGTCGCTGACGTAAAAGGCATAGGTTCGAACCATACTTACAATCTAAAAGCGACCTTTGACAACATTGGCAGCCTAAAAGTTCGTTCTCCAGTGAAAGTGGGTGGCGTCGTTGTTGGACGAGTTAAAAGCATTGAGCTTGATACCGAGAGCTACCTTCCTGTCGTTGAACTGTCTATTGACGGGAAGTACTCACAATTTCCAGATACCTCTAGTGCTCAAATTTTAACATCTGGCTTAATTGGTGAGCAGTACATTAGTCTGGTTCCAGGCTTCATTTTTGATGATGAAGAGATGTTGGTCGATGGTGATTCAATTGAAGACACTAAGTCAGCATTGGTACTAGAAGATTTGATTGGCCAAGTGCTGTATAGCGTTGGTGGTTCTAATGACAGCGAAGCTAAGGAATAAGATAATGTTGAAAACTATTAGTTATTTAAAAACTATTGGTTACTTGAAATCAATGTTTATGGCGGCAATGGCGTTGCTTATTTCTACCCAAGCCTTTGCTGCAGAATCGATTGACCGTACTCAGCCTTACCAGATGATGACTCAAGTTGCCGAAGTGGCATTTGAGCGTTTGAAGAGTGAACAAGACAACATCCACCAAGATCCAGAGTTATTGAAGGTCATCGTGGAAGAAGAGTTGATGCCTTATGTGAATGCACAATATGCAGCTCTTAAGTTACTTGGACCAAACTTGAAAAGCGCGGATAGAAAAGACGTGGGCGTGTTTATCGATTCATTCCGTAAATACCTTGTTTCTTCTTATGCCCAAGTGCTGACTCAATACACAGATCAGACGATTGAATTTGGTCCTGAGCCAAAAATCAAAGCAGACAGTCGTATTACCAGCATCAAGGTCGATATCATCGATTCACCACGACCTAACATCAAACTTGAATTTAAGCTTCGCAAAGACAAAAAGTCTGGCGAGTGGAAAGCATTTGATATGGTTGCGGAGGGGATCAGCCTGCTGTCGAGTAAGCAATCAGAGTGGAATACTAAGATTCGTCAAGACGGTATCTTAGCGGTTGCTGACGAGCTAGAGAAACTGGCTGCACAGCCGATTCGCTTTGAGAGTAATAAATAATGAGCCAATCTCAATGGCAAGCGCTAAGCTCTAAAGAGTATCAGCTTCTCGGAGATATTGACCGAGACAGCGTTCCTGCAATCTGGCGTATATTGGAAAAGTGGCAAACAACGGAATCGAGTGTTGAAATTGACCTTAGCCATATAAATCGAGTCGATTCAGCAGGAATGGTGATGCTAATTCACTTATTAGAGCATGCAAAAAATCAAAACTGTCATATAATGCTCAGTTTCGTGCCAGAACAATTACGAACGTTGTTCCAATTGAGCAATATCCAGCCAATGATGGCAGAACACATAAAAAATTAGGCAGGAGCTATTTGTGGACAGCACAAAAGTACAAGAATTATTAGCAGAGGCACTGAACCTTCAAGAAATTATCGTGAAGGGTGAAGGCAGTCATTACGAAGTTGTTGCGGTTGATCCATGTTTTGACGGCATGAATCGAGTTAAGAAGCAGCAACTAATCTACGGCCCACTAATGGAATACATTCAACGCAATGACATCCATGCTCTTTCTATTAAGGCTTTCACGCCGGAAGAGTGGGAACGTGATAAGAAACTGATGTCACTTTAAGGTTTATGATGGAAAAGTTTCGAGTTATTGGATCGGATAAGCCGCTAAGCGGTGAAGTGACGATCTCAGGCGCAAAAAATGCAGCGCTACCTATCTTATTTGCTTCAATTCTTGCTGAAGAGCCAGTGGAAGTAAGTAACGTTCCTCACCTACGTGACATCGATACTACGATGGAACTGCTTAAGCGTTTAGGCGCAAAAGTATCGCGTAATGGTAGTGTTCATGTTGATGGCAGCGAAATTAATGAATTTTGTGCGCCTTACGATTTAGTGAAAACAATGCGTGCTTCTATCTGGGCTTTAGGTCCTCTAGTCGCTCGTTTTGGTGAAGGCCAAGTGTCACTTCCAGGCGGTTGTGCAATTGGTGCTCGACCTGTTGATCTGCATATCCACGGTCTAGAGCAACTAGGTGCGACCATTAAGTTGGAAGATGGTTATGTGAAAGCAAGTGTTGATGGCCGTCTGAAAGGCGCGCACATCGTGATGGATAAAGTAAGTGTGGGTGCCACCATTACTATCATGTGTGCAGCAACGCTAGCGGAAGGAACAACAGTACTCGATAACTCAGCGCGTGAGCCTGAGATTGTTGATACGGCTGACTTCCTAAACAAACTGGGTGCTAAAATTTCTGGCGCAGGTACAGATACGATTACTATCGAAGGCGTTGAACGTCTTGGTGGTGGCCAACACTCTGTGGTTGCTGACCGTATTGAAACAGGTACTTTCCTGGTTGCTGCTGCTGTTTCTGGCGGTAAAGTGGTTTGTCGCAACACCAACGCTCATCTTCTTGAAGCTGCCTTAGCGAAGCTTGAAGAAGCGGGTGCGAAGGTTGAAACGGGCGAAGACTGGATCAGTCTTGATATGACGGGTCGTGAACTGAAAGCGGTGAAAATTGTAACGGCACCTCACCCTGGTTTCCCAACCGACATGCAAGCACAGTTTACTCTGCTTAACATGATGGCGAAGGGCAGTGGTGTTATCACTGAGACTATCTTTGAAAACCGTTTTATGCACATTCCTGAGTTACAGCGAATGGGTGCAAAAGCGGAAATCGAAGGTAACACGGCTATCTGTGGTGAAACGGAAAAACTGAGCGGCGCTCAAGTAATGGCAACGGACCTTCGCGCATCTGCGAGCCTTGTTATTGCTGGCTGTATTGCTCAAGGTGAAACCATCGTTGACCGTATTTATCACATCGATCGTGGCTACGATAAGATTGAAGATAAATTGTCAGCCTTAGGCGCAAACATTACACGATTTAGTGAGTCGAACTAACCTAGGTTAGTGGATTCATGAATCAGTAAGATGAAAACATAAAAGTCGGAACCTTGGTTTCGGCTTTTTTATAGTTGTATTTACCGCGAGTAAATCTATTGCTCATTTTTGCGCGAATAGATGAATCAACTTGGCGGTCGGTGAGGAACAAAATGATAGCAATATTACGTATTTTCGCAGTGGCGATATTTGCGATTCTTATGTTTGTATTTGGTTGTGGTTACTGCCTATTAAGTCCACGCAACCCGAAACACGTATTTACCTTTGGCCGTTATTTCGGTCGCATGTCGAAGATCTTCGGTATGAAGTTAGAGCTTCGCATCCCAGAAGATGCCTACTCTCGCGGCCAACATGTTTATGTGGCGAACCACCAAAACAGCTGGGATCTATTCACGATTTCATCAGCGGTAACGCCAAAAGTGGTAACTGTTGGTAAGAAAAGCCTAGTGTGGATGCCTCTATTTGGTCAGCTTTACTGGTTGACGGGTAACATCCTAATTGACCGTGCTAACCGTAGCAAAGCGGTAGGTACGATTGATCAGGTCGTGACGAGTCTAAAAGAGAGCGATGTTTCAGTTTGGATGTTCCCTGAAGGCACTCGTTCTCGTGGCCGTGGTCTGCTGCCATTCAAAACAGGTGCATTCCATGCTGCGATTGGTGCTGGCTTGCCTATCATCCCTATCGTGTGTAGCTCAACCGGTGGCGTGAAGCTAAACCGTTGGAACAATGGTCACGTGATTGTTGAAATGCTGCCACCAATCAGCACTGAAGGCTACGACAAGTCTAATGTTCGTGAACTGGCTAACCTAGCTCGTGAGCAGATGGCTGCGAAACTTGAAGAGTTAGACAAAGAAGTGGTTGAGCTTAATAAAAAGTAATTATCTAAGCGAAACGATGAACAATAAAAAAGGTTGCCAACGGGGCAACCTTTTTTGTATCTAATAAACACTCAGCATTACGCTAAGTCGTTTATCCGAAGGTGTTTAATCTAGAGATTAAAAGCTATTTGCGAACCGCAATAGCTTCGATCTCGATACCTACATCTTTTGGCAGACGAGCTACTTCAACACATGAACGTGCAGGGTAGTTTGCAACGCCGTGCTCATCGAAGAATTTACCGTAAACTTCGTTTACTGTGCCGAAGTCGTTTAGGTCTTTAACGAATACCGTTAGTTTTACGATGTCTTTTACAGTCAGGCCTGAAGCTTCAACAACCGCTTGAACGTTGTCTAGAGATTGGCGAGCTTGCTCTGCGATATCAGCAGATACTTCACCAGTTGCTGGATTTACTGGGATTTGACCAGAAGTCAGTACCATGTTGCCAAGGTCAACGCCTTGTACGTATGGGCCGATTGCAGCTGGAGCAGATTCTGTGTGAAGTACTTTAGTCATTGGTTTATTCCATCAGTTATTAGATAAAAATCAATTTTCAGTGTGCCTTCAAACTTTGGATAGGTAAAGCGCAAAATACCCCGCACAGGCGAGGTATTTGATAGTTTTTACATTCGCTCTTCTTTGCAGTATGACGTTATCTTTCTGTCACGATCTCGCGAGAGAAGACTTTTTCGCAATACTTACACTTCAATCGAATATCTTCTTTCTTTTCAAAGATCTTAAAGCTGCTTTCAACCGGTTCATTGTGAGTAATACAGTTAGTATTTGGACACTCGAACACATCGTTGATTTGCTCAGGAAGTTCTAGTGGTAGCTTCTTAACTACTTCGTAATCTTCTATTTGGTTCACTGTTGCATGAGGCGCATAAAGTGCCAGCTTGCTCGCCTGTTCTTCTGTGATAAACACATTCTCAATCTTGAGCAGGTCTTTTCCGCCCAGTGCAGAAGACGGTAGATTCAGGCCAATCGTCACGCGCTGATGAGAGTTGTGCATGTCGAACAGTTTTAGCACCTTGATCCCGATATTGGCTGGGATATGGTCAATAACAGTACCGTTTCTGATTGCTTCAACTTTTAATTGAGTCTCTTTAGACATGATATCTCTCCTCTACAGCGTTTCGTTAAGAACAAGGGCTAGCAATGCTTCACGGGCGTAAACACCATTCTCTGCTTGCTGGAAGTAGTAAGCGTAAGGTGTTTTATCGACATCGACAGTAATTTCATCAACGCGAGGAAGAGGGTGCAGAACCTTCAGGTTATCGCGTGCATTTTCCAGCATCGAAGCGGTCAGGATGTATGCGGATTTTATGTGCGCGTATTCTGACTCATCGAAGCGCTCTTTTTGAACTCGAGTCATGTACAAGACATCGAGCTCAGGAATCACATCTTCCATGTCCGTCAATAGTTGGTACTTGATGCCCGCTTCATCAAGCTCTTCGCAAATGTAGTCTGGCATCGCTAGAGCTTCTGGAGCCACGAAGTAGAAACAGATGTTGTCGAACTTCGCTAGTGCTTGAGTCAATGAGTGAACCGTACGGCCGTACTTAAGGTCACCAACGAATGCAACGTTTAGGTTGTCGAGGCGGCCTTGTGTCTCAGCGATAGAGAATAGGTCTAGTAACGTTTGTGTTGGGTGTTGGTTTGCGCCGTCACCTGCGTTAATAACAGGTACACCGTTTGAGAACTCAGAAGCCAGACGCGCTGCGCCTTCTTGAGGGTGACGCATCACGTAAGCGTCAACGTATGAAGAGATAACCTGTACCGAGTCCGCTAGCGTTTCGCCTTTCTTTGCCAAAGAAGTGTTACCACCACTGTCGAAACCAATCACATCACCACCGATGCGTTGAATCGCAGTTTCAAAAGAGAGACGAGTTCGCGTAGAAGGTTCGAAGAAGCAGCTGGCAACAACTTTGTTCTTGATGAGTTCTGGGTTTGGCTCAGCCTTTAGCTGACCTGCCGTTTGAACAATTAATTCTAGCTCTTCACGAGAAAGCTCTGGAATTGAGATGATGTGCTTTTGATAGAGCGAATTCGCCATGATCTTCTTCCCCACAATAATGTATTGGCCATAAAAAAGCCCCCCATAATGGGAGGCTTTAAAAAAGTGCTGAAAAGCAGAATAGACGGCCTGGTAAGCATCTTAGCTTACGAGCAATATTTGGTGTTTTCACAATATTACTATGTGTTTTCACAATATCATTATGTTTTATCACAACATTGCTTGGCGTCATTTTCACTACTCTCAGACAAATTGCCGAGAATTATACGCTTTCAATTTGTGAGCGCAAGCGATTACATCAAGCTTTTGTTTACTTTCAGTATTCGCTATTGACCCAGTGTCGCAACCATCACCGCTTTGATGGTATGCATGCGATTCTCAGCTTCATCAAACACAATTGAGTAATCCGATTCAAAGACTTCATCAGTAACTTCTAAACCGTTCATTCCATACTTATCTGCGACTTGCTGGCCGATCACGGTTTCATTGTTATGGAAAGCGGGTAGGCAGTGCATGAATTTCACTTGAGGATTGCCAGTGAGCTTAATGACATCCATATTCACTTGGTATGGTTTCATTACCGCTACACGTTCGTCCCAAGCTTCAGGGGCCTCGCCCATTGAAACCCAAACATCGGTATAAAGGAAATCACAGCCTTGAACACCTTCAGCAACGTCTTCTGTCAGCGTGATGTTGGCACCTGTGCTTTGCGCGATAGCTTGGCACTCTTCAACAAGCTGCTCTTCTGGCCAGAATGCTTTAGGCGCGACAAGGCGAATATCCATGCCCATCTTCGCGGCTCCGACTAACAGAGAGTTACCCATGTTATTGCGTGCATCGCCTAGGTAAGCAAAGCTGATTTGGTGCAGATGTTTTCCGCGACCATGCTCAAGCATAGTGAGGAAATCAGCCAAAATCTGAGTAGGGTGGAACTCATCGGTTAAACCATTCCAAACCGGCACGCCCGCATAAGCGCCTAAGTCTTCAACGATACTTTGGCCAAAGCCACGATATTCAATGCCATCGTACATGCGTCCCAATACACGCGCCGTATCTTTCATTGATTCTTTTTGACCAATCTGAGAACCAGAAGGGCCAAGGTAAGAGACTTGAGCACCTTGATCAAAGGCGGCCACTTCAAACGCACATCGTGTTCGAGTTGATGCTTTCTCGAAGATCAAAGCAATGTTTTTGCCGTTGAGTTTCTTCTGCTCAGTGCCTGCATACTTAGCTTTTTTTAGGTCAGCAGACAGGTCGAGTAAAAACTGAATCTCTTTAGGAGTAAAGTCGAGAAGTTTTAGAAAGTTACGATTGCGAAGATTAAAGGCCATCTCTCGCTCCTTGCGTATATAGAATCAATGAAGAACTTAGTTAAACATAAAAATGCTATATTTGTGAATATTTATTTTATTAATTTGATAAAAAAGGCCAGTAAATGAATACTGGCCTAGATAAGACTATTGAGTCTGTTTAACTGAGCTCTTTGACTTAGATACCGTCTCTTTCGATAGGGCAACTCATACAGCGCGCGCCGCCACGACCACGGCCTAGCTCGTTGCCAGGAATCGTTAGAACTTCGATACCCGCTTTGTCGTATTTCTCATTGGTGTAAACATTACGCTCATAACCAATCACGGTACCAGGTTTCACTGTCAGTACGTTGTTAGCGTCATTCCACTGTTCACGCTCAGCTTCGTAGTTATCACCGCCGGTAGTGATGATCTTCAGTTGATCAAGGCCTAGTGCGCCTTCAATCGCTGACAGGTAGTTTTCAGCTTTCTCGACACGCATTTCGCCGTTTTCTTTTGGCGTTAAGCGCCAAGTGTCGAGGTCTTTACGAACGATCTCTGGATAGACAGAGAACGTGTCGATATCCATGTGTGTCATCACCGTATCAAGGTGCATACAAGAGCGGTGTTTTGGTAGATCGATCGCAATCACTTCGGTAGCTTGGCCTGATCTAAATAAGCTAGCCGCTAGGTTTTCGACACCTTGTGGTTTAGTACGCTCTGAAATACCAACCAGTACCGCACCTTTACCGATAACCAGTACGTCACCGCCTTCAATGTTAGCGTTGTCGTAGTGAAGGTCTTCATCACCAAAGTACTTAATGAAATCTTGGCCTGCGAACACTGGGTGCCAGCGGTAGATAGCACGCAGGTGGTTCGTTTCACGTTGACGTGCAGGCTTCATCATCGGGTTAAGCGATACACCGCCATAAACCCAGCAAGAAGTATCTCGCGTAAATAGGTGGTTAGGCAGTGGCTCGATAACGAAATCGAGTGGTCGATGCATTTTAGGCAGCATCGATGATGATTTGATAGGAAGCTCAGAGTAGGCCAAGCCACCGAGTAAGATCGTTGCTAGATGCTCATTATCCATTTGAGCAAGGTAGTTTCTTAAGTCACGGGCGAAAGTCGGCCCATAACGGAAATCTGAGATTTGAGTATTCAGCAACCACTCACGAGCCTGAGATACGGCAAGCGTTTCTACTAGCAGGTCATGCAGCAGTAGTACTTCTACGTCTTGGCTGCGCAGCGTTTCTGCAAAGGCATCATGTTCTTCACCAGCGGCTTCAACGGCAAGTACATCATCAAATAGAAGCTCATGACAGTTTGAAGGGGTGAGGTGGGTGAGTGCTCTTTCAGGTCTATTTAGGAGAACTCGTCTCAATTGACCGACTTCGGAGCCAACGTACAGCTTACTCATTTTGCATCCTTACTATTAATCCAGCGTCTATTTATGACAAGCTTGTCCGTAATATGCAAGTTTTGTAGATTGAGTTAATACAAGGTATTTGGGTAATAATTGGTCATAAAACCTGTGATTTTTAAGTTTATACAGATTAAATTCCAACTAACTGGCTATCGAACGGAACAACGTTTTTGAGGATCTATGCTCAATTCGTGGCTTGTTAAAATTGAATTTTGCTTATTAATCGTGATTTTTTATTCACTATTATGCACTTTTTGATAACAAGCTGAGGATTTATGCACCCCAAAAGCGGTTTAGCGTATGCACCTAACGTGACTAATCACGCAAGTTTTATTCAATAAGCCCTAAAGTGGCCACAAAAACGAAATGCTAAAATACGGCGCAGTTAATAAAATGTTGAAAATTTGTTTCTGTGATTTTGATTTCACTTTTGAATTGATATTGGCGCTGCGATCTCGCGATAAACTTACCTTTCTAGGCCTGATCTGGGTGGCTTTTCTGGACGATCCGTGCCATATTTCGTGGCAATCAAATTTGATCTTTTCATAGTCAACACTCTGGAGCAGACACATGTCTCACGAAGATGAATATCTATCAGTAGCGGAATTAATTGAATTTCAAAAGGAAGAGACTCGCGACATCATTACAGCATTAATTGAAGATGGTAGCGATCCTGAAGCTCTATACGATATCGAGCATCACCTATTTGCTGAAGATTTCGATGTGCTTGAGAAAGCGGTTGTTGAAGCATTCAAAATGGGCTTTGAAGTGCTTGAAGCTGAAGAGACAGAAGACGAAGATGGCAATAAGCTACTTTGTTGTGATGCAACGATGCAATGTACTCTGAATGCAGAAGCGATTGATGAGCAAGTTGAGAAGCTTGTAAACCTTGCAGAGAAGTTTGACATTATCTACGACGGTTGGGGCACTTACTACGAAGGTGAAGATGCTATCTACCCAGACGAAGATGATGAAGGCGAAGAGTAATTCTTTCCCAATTTTAAAAAATGCCAGCCTCGAGCTGGCATTTTTTTACCCTCAGAAAAATAAATGTCTTTATATGCATTCATTCATTATAATGCGGTCAAAATTGATCTAGCTCAAGGAATGATATGCGGTTGCTTCTCGATGGTCTTTGGCAAATTTCGCCACTGACGGATCTCTCTATCCCACAAGATGACATCACCTTTCCGGCTCCGTTAAGCTCAAAGCTCCCTGATAGCTTGAGTGAAAGTCAAATTGCAGAGCAAGAGTGGCACCTGATGCACGACATCGAAGTGGATGACGCTATGTTAGCGTGTCCATTTGTTGAGTTAGTGATGGCTGGAGTCGATTATTTTGCTGAAGTTCGACTTAATGGTGTGGCTGTTTTTGATTGTGATGGTAGCCAAGCTGAATACCGTAAAGATATCCGTCCTTATATGCAGTCCGGCCGAAACCGTTTCGAGATCCTTTTCCTTGAAGAAGAGGAGAGCCTATTGCTTGAAGAAGACATGGATGACTCTGTATCTTCACAGGCTATCGCTAAATCTGATTCACGCATCGGGATTTGGCAAGCGCCATACCTGCAGTTCGTTCGAAACGTCAAGCTAGAGCAAGTTGTCACAGAGCAGATCTGGCACCACGGTGGTGGCTGTGAGTTTAAAGTGGATGTTATCTATCAAACGCTAAAGGCGGGGTTAGTATCGGCATCCATCAAGTTTAATGGTATGACTCTCGTGATGCCGATTGATGTACGCGCTGAACATACTGGCGTCGTGTTCCAGGTCGAAGCTCCTATCATTTTTGATATTGAGAATCCTAACCCCAAGTATCTATACCCATTAGAAGTGGTACTTGATGGGCAAGAAGAGAGTTCTTTTGTTGCCTTGAACCCAACTTCTTGCGTCAGTAACTTTCTACGTTAACTCCGTATATTTTAGCGTTATCTTCTTTCGCTATAGCGGCGCATTCTGCTTATAACGACTTGGCCATGACAACCTCACAAGCGTCGTGGCCTGTTTCTCCCCAAGCTGACTCAAGATGCTCAAACCCAAGCTTCTCATAGAGTTTGACCGCAGCACCCAAGCACTTCGTCGTTTCTAAATACATGTGTTGATACCCAAGTTGCTTGGCTTGCTTTAAGCTCAAAGCGACAATTCGCTTGGCTAGGCCATGCCCTCGAGTTTGCGGTAAGAAGTACATCTTTTGTAGCTCACACACATTGGGTTTACCTGCTAGAGGGGCAAAGCCACCGCCTCCGACGATCTTTCCGTTGTGTTCGATAACCCAGTACATTGCATTCGCTTGGCTATAGACAGAGTACATATCGTCGAGTGTTGGATCGGCCACGCCATAACCTTTATCTTCTGTGAGTCCATGCTCAGCCGAAACTTGGCGAATGATTTGTGCGATGCTTGGGTTGTCTTGCGGTGTAATGGGTCTAAGGGTGAACTCAGCAATTTGTTCCATGATCTGCCTATGAAAGGGTCACTAATATGTGACCCAATATATGGTGACTAAGCATGTTGGTGCAAACAGAATTGTTGTTGTGCCATTTGGTCGCCTGATTTACGTAACCAGACTTTCTCGTGGAAGTAGTAAGCAACGGTATTTAAAGTTGGCTCTAGCAAGGCCATCACACCGCCGATGAAAGCATCTCCAGTCAACAAGTAGACCACGGTAAAGGCAACACTAAAATGGATGCTAGCAAAGCTTGCTGTTTTTAATTTGGTCATCCACTGACGAGCTTTAAGCGCTGGAACTTGAGCCCACGCCTTTTCATGAAAATAGAAGGCAACAGTATTGACAGAGGGCTCAATCATAGCGATTAAGCTACCAATTAAGATGTCGCCTGTTAGTACATAAGCGACACTAAATGCGATAGTAAAATGTAATGCAGCAAAGGTTAGTGTCTTTTTCATGATAATTACTCAATCGTTGTGTTGTTTCGATAGGTCTATTATTGAGAATTATTATCATTAAGTATAATGGGAAGTAGAGATTAATTTGATAGATGAAACCTATCAATCAGTGCGGCTAGAGTGAGAATAGAGTGAGAAGCATTGGAATATTGGAATCAGAGGTATAAAAAAAGGCTGGTCACCAAGACCAACCTTTCTATTTAGACCGAGAAGTTTGAAGCCTTCTCGTTCACTCGGTTTTAAAGCGCAGCGATTGTCGCTTTTTGCTCTTCAAGCTTAACAAGGGTTTCCTTGTAGCCTTCAAGCTTTTCACGCTCTTTCGCGATAACTGCTTCTGGTGCTTTAGCAACGAAACCTTCGTTACCTAGCTTACCTTCGATACGTTTAATCTCGCCGTGAGTCTTAGCGACTTCTTTATCTAGACGAGCAAGCTCTGCATCTTTGTCGATAAGACCCGCCATTGGGATCATCAACTCAGATTTGCCAACCAGTTTAGTTGCACAAGCAGGAGTCTCTTCACCATCAGCTAGAACTTTAATATCGTCTAGCTTAGCTAGAGAAGTAAGAACGATCTTGTTCGCTTCGATACGAGCGGCATCTTTCTCATCAGCAACCTTGATCATTACTTCTAAGCCTTGGCTTGGTGCAATGTCGTATTCCGCACGTAGGTTACGGATAGCAGTGATGAAAGTCTTAACCCATTCGATGTCGTCAACGATCTCAGCATTGAAGTTAGCTTCATTAAACTGAGGAAGCGCTTGAGTCATGATAGTTCTTTCTTCTGAATCTGGGCCTTCAACGCCGTCAATAAGCGGAATAACGCTCTGCCAGATCGATTCAGTGATGTAAGGAATAACAGGGTGCGCAAGACGCAGAGTCTTCTCAAGAACTGTGATCAATGTGTAACGAGTCGCTTGTTGTTGAGCTTCAGTACCTTTCCAAAGAACAGGTTTAGTTAGCTCTAAGTACCAGTCACAGAATTGGTTCCAGATGAATTCGTAAAGCGTGTTTGCTGCCATGTCTAGACGGTAGTTGTCTAGGTGAGCATTAAACTCTTTCGCTGCAACTTCAAACTGAGACTCAATCCACTTATCGGCTAGAGAGAATTCCATGTTTGCACGGTCTTCTACAGACAGTGACATGCCACAGTCGTGCTCTTCTGTGTTCATCAGTACGTAACGGCTTGCGTTCCATAGCTTGTTACAAAAGTTACGGTAACCTTCAAGACGCTTCATGTCCCAGTTGATGTCACGGCCAGTTGAAGCCATAGCAGCAAGAGTGAAACGCAGTGCGTCAGTACCGTAGGGTTCGATACCGTTTTCGAATGTTTTACGTGTGTTCTTTTCGATCTTAGCAGCCAGTTTAGGTTGCATCATGTTGCCACAACGCTTCTCTACTAGCTCTTCAAGGCCGATGCCATCAATCATGTCGATTGGGTCAAGTACGTTACCTTTCGACTTAGACATCTTGTCGCCGTTTTCATCACGGATAAGACCCGTCATGTAAACAGTTTTGAAAGGTACTTGAGCCTTGCCATCTTCGTCTTTCACGAAGTGCATGGTCATCATGATCATACGAGCAACCCAGAAGAAGATAATATCAAAACCAGATACTAGTACTTCAGATGGGTGGAATGTTTTCAGTGCTTCAGTATCTTCAGGCCAGCCTTGTGTGCCGAACGTCCAAAGTGCAGAAGAGAACCAAGTATCCAGTACGTCGTCGTCTTGCTTAAGCACAACAACAGGCGCTAGGTTGTTCTTTTCACGAACTTCTTCTTCAGTGCGACCTACGTAAACTTTACCATCGTTGTCGTACCATGCTGGGATACGATGTCCCCACCAAAGTTGACGAGAGATACACCAGTCTTGCACGTCACGCATCCACGCGAAGTACATGTTTTCGTACTGCTTAGGTACGAATTGGATTTGACCATCTTCAACCGCTTTAACTGCAGGTTCTGCAAGAGGTGCTGTGCGCACGTACCATTGGTCAGTCAGCATTGGTTCGATAACCACGCCACCACGGTCGCCGTAAGGGACAGTCAGGTCGTGATCTTTGATCTCTTCAAGAAGACCAAGCTCATCGAATTCAGCAACGATAGCTTTACGTGCAGCAAAACGCTCCATGCCTTGGTACTTAGCAGGGATATCTGTTGAGTAAACATCGCATTCTTCGCCGTTCGTTGTGAAGACTTCCGCAGCATCACGGATATCAGCGTTGAACGTTAGGATGTTGATCATCGGTAGGTTGTTGCGCTTACCCACTTCGTAATCGTTAAAGTCATGAGCTGGAGTGATCTTCACACAACCCGTGCCTTTTTCCATGTCTGCGTGCTCATCGCCTACGATAGGGATAAGACGGTTTACAACAGGAAGTAGGATTTCTTTGCCGATAAGATCTTTGTAACGAGGATCTTCTGGGTTAACTGCAACACCAGTATCGCCAAGCATGGTTTCTGGACGTGTAGTCGCAACAACGATGTAGTCTTTACCATCAGCCGTTTTAACACCGTTCGCTAGCGGGTAGCGGAAGTGCCACATGAAACCTTTTTTGTCTTTGTTTTCAACTTCAAGATCCGAGATTGCAGTGTGCAGTTTAGGATCCCAGTTTACTAGACGTTTACCACGGTAGATTAGGTCTTCTTCGTATAGACGAACAAACACTTCTTGAGTCGCAGCCGATAGGCCGTCATCCATAGTGAATCGTTCACGATCCCAATCTACAGATGCACCAAGACGACGAAGTTGTTGAGTGATCGTGCCACCTGATTCGCCTTTCCATTCCCAGATCTTGTCGATGAAAGCTTCACGGCCGTAGTCGTGTTTTGTTTTGCCTTCTTCGGCAGCAATCTTACGCTCAACAACCATTTGAGTTGCGATACCAGCGTGGTCAGTACCCACTTGCCAAAGCGTGTTTTTGCCTTTCATACGTTGAGCACGGATAAGCGTATCCATGATCGTATCTTGGAACGCGTGACCCATGTGTAGGCTGCCAGTGACGTTCGGTGGCGGGATCATGATGCTGTAAGCTTCTTTTGATGTGTCACCGTGTGGCTTAAAGTAGCCTTTCTCTTCCCAAGTCTTATACAGAGCTTGTTCGATTGATGTTGGGTTGTATGTCTTTTCCATAGTGCTCTTAAACGGATACTGTGAATGGTTAATCGTGGTCAAACTTCATAAGTGAAGCTTCTTGAATCTAAATCCAAAGATAGCTTTAACTATGAGGTTTGACTATGGATGTTGAATCTCGATAGTTTGTAGCTGATATCTAGCTTGACGGTAAATTTTATACCTTTCTCGAGCGAGTTGCTTAGCTTTTTCTTCGCAAGGGACGAAGTCTATCACCTGAGCAAAGGCGTTCGCAAAGGTTGTATGATTATCGGCCAGATTAATTACGAGCTGACGATTCCAATTATGTTTTACGCCTTGATAGCCAATTTCGATGTTGGTTGAATACTTCGGGCCTTCGCCAACCAAGTTGTGCGCAATAAAATCACAGGGTTCGACTTGCCAGAAAACTTCAGCAATACGCTCGGCATGCTCTTTGTCATTACAGTTGAGATAAAGTTTAGCGCCTTGTTTTGCAAAGTGCTGAGCAAGAAACAGCACATAGTGAGCAAAACCATCTTCGCTGGCTTGCGGGCTGTCTGAAGGCACAATGTAAAATGTAGCAGTCTGCATACTTAATACTCGAACTGAAAATCGTGGATATCAATGTTACTTGGTTAACAGGGTCTAACAAATAGCGCTTATTAAAAAAGGGCCCGTAGGCCCTTTTTATTATTTTGAAGATTGCTCTTCAGTCTCTTGGCCGCTGCGGTTCAATAAGAATTGGACTAGCATTGAGACAGGACGACCTGTCGAGCCTTTCGCTGCGCCTGACTTCCAAGCTGTACCAGCACTGTCGATGTGTGCCCAGTGGTACTTCTTAGTGAATTTAGACAGGAAACAACCAGCAGTGATTGTGCCGCCAGGACGGCCACCGATGTTCGCCATATCAGCGAATGGGCTGTTTAGCTGCTCATGGTACTCGTCTGCCATTGGTAGACGCCATGCACGGTCACTTGCTTGCTCTGAAGCATTAACAAGTTCGTGAGAAAGTGGGTTGTGGTTCGATAGAACGCCACTGATGTGGTGACCTAGAGCGATAACACATGCGCCAGTTAGCGTAGCAACATCGACAACACAGTCAGGTTCAAAACGCTCAACGTAAGTTAGAGCATCACATAGAACCAAGCGACCTTCAGCATCAGTGTTGAGTACTTCAACCGTTTGGCCTGACATTGTCGTTAGGATATCACCTGGACGGTAAGCATTGCTGCCCGGCATGTTTTCACAACCGGCTAGGATACCAACCACGTTAATAGGCAGGTTCAGCTTAGCCAGTGCTTTCATTGTACCGAATACAGACGCCGCACCACACATGTCGTACTTCATCTCATCCATGCCTTCACCAGGCTTAAGCGAGATACCGCCTGAATCGAAAGTCAGACCTTTACCTACTAATACAATCGGCTTCGCATCTGGATCCGGAGCGCCTTTGTATTCCATGATAGACATCATCGATTCATTTTTAGAGCCACGGCCAACTGCTAGGTATGATGTCATACCCAGTTTTTCCATCTCTTCTTCGCCAATGATCTTAGTCTTCACAGTTTCATAATCGTCAGCTAGGCGACGAGCTTGAGATGCAAGGTAAGCAGGGTTTGCGATGTTCGGTGGCATATTGCCTAGATCTTTCGATGCTTTCACACCTGAAGCAATAGCAAGGCCATGAGAAATAGCTTTCTCACCAAGGCTCAATTCGCGACGTGTTGGTACATTGAATACCAATTTACGTAGTGGGCGACGAGTCTCTGGCTTGTTGCTCTTGAATTGGTCAAATGTGTAAAGACCATCTTTAGTCGCTTCTACCGCTTGGCGAACTTTCCAATAAGTGTCGCGACCTTTAACGTGAAGTTCTGTAAGGAAACATACAGCTTCCATAGAACCTGTTTCGTTTAGTGTACTGATGGTTTTTTGGATAATTTCTTTGTATTGACGCTCGCCTAGCTCACGTTCTTTACCACAGCCTACCAGTAGAACACGTTCTGAAAGTACACCAGGTACTTGATGCAGTAGTAGCATCTGGCCAGGTTTACCCTCTAGATCACCGCGACGAAGCAGTGAACTAATGTAGCCATCGCTAATCTTATCTAATTGCTCGGCTACTGGAGAAAGGCGGCGCGGTTCGAATACACCGACAACGATACATGCGCTGCGCTGTTTCTCTGGGCTGCCACTTTTTACACTGAACTCCATGCGTACTCCTACATCCTGAAGACAAATCGAACTAAATGTTAGATAATGGGTTCTTACTTGTTGGATCCTATAATGGAACTAACCTTAAAGAAGAACGCTAACACTTAGCTAAAAATTTAAAAAAATAAAAGGTTCAACGGGAAATTATAGTGATTCAATCAAAAAAACAAGTTTTGTATAGGTAATTTGAGCGTGATTATTGTTAGATATTTGATCCGCGAGACAATCAAGAGCCAATTTGCGATCTTTTTTGTTCTCTTTCTCGTGTTTCTCAGCCAAAAATTCATCAGTGTTTTAGCGGATGCCTCTGATGGTGATATCCCTGCGAGTCTTATATTGTCGATTGTTGGCTTAAATATGCCAGCGATGGGCCTATTGATGCTTCCACTCAGTATCTATATTGGTATTTTGCTTACTTTTGGCCGCCTTTACGCTGAAAGTGAAATAGTGGTCATGAACGCCACCGGTATCGGTAATAAATTCCTGATCCAATCTGCGCTTTACCTCGCTTTAATTACGGCATCTGTTGCAGCCTTTAACTCATTTTGGTTATCTCCTTGGTCACAAGACAAAGTTGAACAAATGTATGAAGAAGTAGCTGCAGAGAACAGCGTTGATTTGCTACCAAAAGGTAAGTTTGAAGGTACGCCGGATGGCTCTTCTGTCGTGTTTATTGATGATATCGACGGTAATAAGTTAGAAAACGTGTTCGTAGCTCAAATGCGTCCGCGTGATTCTGTACTGCCAAGTGTGATGTTCTCGAAGTCAGGTGATGTAAAAGAGCTCAGTGATGGTCGCCAAGTGATCGTAATGTACGATGGTACTCGTCATGAAGGCATTCCGACTCGCCTCGACTACAGGGTGACGCACTTTGAAGAATACGAAGGCCTGATTGGTCAGCGTGAAGTTGAGAAGAAAGGTCGAGACTGGGAAGCGATCCCTACGCTTGAACTGATTGGTAACTCAAATAATAGTGCGAAAGCAGAGTTGCAGTGGCGTATTTCTTTGGTACTTTGTATTCCATTGTTGACCATGCTTGTCGTGCCACTGTCTGCGGTAAACCCTCGACAAGGTCGTTTTGCGAAAATCGGCCCAGCAATACTGATTTATCTCACCTATTTCTTAGCAATCAGTGCAACCAAGTCTTCAATCGAAGAGGGGAGCATTCCTGCGGTAATCGGCATGTGGCCAATCAATGCGTTATTGTTATTTGTCGCGATTGGTGCCAACTTTATGGATAGCGTGCCAGTAAGGCGTTTGAAAGAAAAATTCAAGAATAAGAGGTTGGCTTAAGCCGTGTTTAAGATTCTCGATTTATATATAGGCAGAACCATCATCGCAACGACGTCACTGGTATTGGTGACGTTTGTTGGTCTCTCTGGGATCATCAAATATGTAGAACAGCTAAGAAAAGTTGGCCGTGGTACATACGATCTATTACAAGCGCTGTATTTCGTTTTATTGAGTATCCCTCGTGATATCGAAATGTTCTTTCCAATGGCTGCATTGCTTGGCGCATTGATAGGGCTTGGTATGCTTGCTGCAAGTTCTGAGCTTGTCGTTATGCAGGCAGCTGGTTTCTCTAAGTTAGATATCGGCCTATCAGTACTTAAAACAGCTATTCCACTGATGATCGTGGTGACATTGCTTGGTCAATGGGGAGCACCGCAAGCGCAGAAAATGGCTCGTGATTTAAGAACTATCTCGATTGCTGGTGGTAATATTATTTCGACGCAAAGTGGTGTCTGGGCTCGTGATGCCAATGACTTCATCTTCATTGTCAAAATCGATGACCAGAAGCTATATGGAATGAACATGTGGCGCTTTGATGAAAACAAGGCACTTAAAACCGCTATTTATTCTGACGAAGTTGATTACGTTGGAGACAACGTGTGGACGATGAAGGATGTAGAGATCACGTCTTTTGAAAACGAACTTCAAATTACTAAAGAAAGTTTACCGACTTACTCTTGGGAAACGTCATTAGCTCCAGATAAGTTGGCGATAGTAACGGTTAAACCAGAAGAGCTATCGTTAAGTGGGTTGTATGATTATGTTTCTTATCTGAAGGCGTCAGAGCAAGATGCATCACGCTATGAATTGGCGCTGTGGAGAAAGATAACCCAGCCAATTTCGATCGCGGTTATGATGTTGATGGCACTGTCGTTTATCTTTGGTCCTTTGCGTAGTGTGACCATGGGTGCGAGGATTTTGTCAGGTGTTATTGCTGGCTTTACCTTCTATATATCCAGTGAGTTCTTTGGCCCAGTGAGTTTGGTTTATCAAATACCACCCGCCTTTGGCGCAATAGCCCCGAGCGTGGTGTTCCTTGGAATTGCCATCATGCTCTTGAGGCGGAAACTGTAAATAGTAAAAAGGAAGGCATAACGCCTTCCTTTTTTGATCTTGATTGGAGCTAACTTAAATCACATTATCGTGCTTGTGGTAACACAACGACTTCGGTCTTTGCCCAGATATCGTGAAAGCCACGTTTTTCAGGATCGAATGGAACACATAGGTTTGCCAGTCCAAAACCTGAAGTACCTAAACGAATCAGCGCCTGAGTTACTGTGATCGCTGAGCCATCTTTGTTTTGAACGCGCAGCTTCCAAGCTCTCATGCCGAGAGTTTGACCAGCTCTAGTCCAGAAGAACACGAAGAAATATACCCAAACGGCGACTAAGTAAAAGGTATATGCAGGGCTCCAAATCGGATGGTTGGTTAAGAAGTCACTAACATCGGCATAACCGCTGTGGTTAAAAATGCCGAGAGCCATGAGCGCGTGCAGTAGAGCGACAATGACGCCAGCCGCCAACATTTCAATAGCGATTACGATCAGAGCGTCGTAGAACAAGGCACCAAATCGGCGCATGACTCCTGCTGGTGGCAGAGTATTTGTTGATGTCATGTGTTATTACTTCTTTAAAAATTGAGGCGTCAGAATATAGTTTAAGGCTTAGCCTGAAAAGAGACATGACGCACAGCTTATGACTTAGTGGCGAAATTATCGGCAAACACACATGAATTCAAGTTTTTATACTTGCCACATCAGTTCGCATACGTATAATGCCAAACATCGAAAGGGCAATGCCCCAAGATAATGCCGGTATGGTGAAATTGGTATACACGACGGATTCAAAATCCGTTGCCTTCGGGCGTGGCGGTTCAAGTCCGCCTACCGGTACCATATTTAAATGACAAAGCCTCGACGAAAGTCGGGGCTTTGTTGTATCTGGGATATAGGAAGCGTTGCCTTCGCGGTGGCGGCAGGAATGCCTGTCCAATCAGTCCGCCTACCGGTACCAAACATAGAAAGGTCGCTTTTATAGCGACCTTTCGTCGTTTTGGGCGTTTGTGAATTTTAAATCCAGCGTGTCGGCTTGGATGCAAGCCCAGTCAAGTCACCTACCGGCACCATATTTAAATGACAAAGCCTAGATGAAAATCGGGGCTTTGTTGTATCTGGTGTATAGGAAGCATTGCCTTCACGGTGGCGGCAAGAATGCCTGTCCAATCAGTCCGCCTATCGGTACCAAACATAGAAAGGTCGCTTTTATAGCGACCTTTCTATGTTTTGGACGTATGTGAATTTGAAATCCGGCGTGTCGTTGCAGTTGCTCTTCAATCAGACAGATCTTGATGTTTCACTCCTAAATCTCATAATTTCCCTTCGCTATTCGATCTGATAATGAATTAATTATCTTAAATCATGATGTTACCTGTCATTCTCTTTTCTATTGTCTATGTTTAAAGGACTAACAGAGGAGATAGATATGCTGACAGTAACCCCTTACTTGTTTTTTGATGGTCGTTGTAATGAAGCGTTGGATTTTTATCACAAGTGCTTTGGTGGTGTGGTTTTATCTAAGCAGCTTTTTAGTGATGCACCACAGGTAATCGAGGGCGCTCAACCTGATTGGGTTATGCATGCTGAGTTCGAAGCGTTTGGTATGAAGCTGATGATGTCTGATGGTGTTAAGGCAAAAGAACTTGAAGGCAACAATCTCGCTCTCTCTCTTGTGACTGAAGATACCGCGACTCAAGAACAAATCTTTGAAAAGCTCAAGAAGGGAGGGCGGATAATGACTCCACTCGCAGATACTTTTTGGGGGGCTCGATTTGGCAAAGTAGAAGATAAATTCGGTATACGCTGGATGGTGCACTGCGACTCTTTAAGTTGAGCCTGTGAAATTGGATAGTGAAATTGCTGCTTGGTTTTATTAGAATTATAAATAGAGATTAATTATCAATATTATATATAAAAATGGGCAGCATAAAGATTACCGTAGATCGCATTCAGCCCGGTCTGCATATACGACTCCCCGTAAAATGGAATGAACACCCATTTTTATTCAACAGCTTTAAAATCAAAGATGACGCTCAAGTAAAAGTAATTCGACATCTTGGGATTAAGCACGTCTATATAAACCTGAGTCAAAGTGATACCTCACCTTTACCTGTTAATCACGTAGGTGAACAAGAAGTCGATATTGATTCACAGGTAAGCCTTGAAACGGAAAGAATGTGGAAAGATAAGCATGAGCGTATCGAAACCCTTAGCTCTTACCGCCGCAGGGTGAGTCATTGTGAGAGAGAGTTTGAACGTTCTCTTGCTCGAATGCGATCTGTGATGACCAAGATCCGTAACAGACCTTTAGATGCGGTAGGGGAGGTTAAGGCTCTTGTTGATGATATCGTTGAAACTCTAGTGAGCGATGATAACGTCACCTTGCACCTTATGAATGCTAAAGCAGATTTCGAAGATTTTTACTTTCATACTCTAAATGTTTCGGTTGTTGCACTGATGATAGGAAAGGCCAAAGGCTATAACACACAGCAATTGAAAGACCTCTCATTCGCAGCGTTGTTTCACGATGTAGGCAAGATCAAAATACCAGTCGCGATACTAAGAAAGCAGAGTGCACTAACGGTGCCAGAAGAGAACTACCTGAAGCTTCATACTAAATACGGTGCGGATATTGTATCGGCAATTGATGACTTTCCTGAAAGTGCTAAAAAGGTGATCGCTCAACATCATGAGATGAATGATGGTTCTGGCTACCCCGAGGGCTTAAAAGAACATGAGATTGATGAATTTGCCAAGATAGTCGCCGTGGCTAATGCATTTGATAACCTTTGCCATGGTAAAACGCAATCTCAACAAATGATCCCGTATTTGGCACTGTCCCACCTATATAAGAGCTGCAAGCATCTATATAGCCAAGATAACTTGGGGCTGTTAGTTAAGTTCATGGGAGTCTATCCACCAGGAACTGTAGTACAGCTTTCAAATGACTCGATTGGGATTGTGATATCCGTTAACGCTAAACATATGCTTTATCCAAATGTACTTATCTATGATCCTAGCGTGCCAAGAACCCAAGCTCCGATCATTGACCTCTTTATTAAAGAGATCAAAATCGTTAATGCCGTTCATCCAAGCAAATTACCTGAACAAGTTCGAGAGTATCTAAACCCTAGGGCTCGTTTATCTTACTTTTTTGATAGTGGAGAGTAGTTATCCACAGGTCGTTGTGGGTAATTTGTTCGAAACTTGGGGTGAAAGTGGTATAAATAAGCCCTTGGTTGAAATGTCTTCGCTTAACCTCTTTTTTTAATAAAAAACGCATTTATTGCTTGCCAATATGAGCGGCATCTCTATAATGCCGCCTC
>NZ_JBFRVF010000006.1:0-1274 GCF_041475025.1 Vibrio sp. 10N.222.49.C12
TTAGCTACAACCGTCGCATCTCCACCAACCGTTAGGCCGCTAGCAGTAAGGTCATCGCCCTCTACGTCAGAAGCTTGCGATAGAAGCTGCTCTTGACTTAGACGAATCGAACCGTCTTCGTCGATTGAGTACGCTAGGTCGCCAGACACTGGCGCATCATCAACCGCAGTTACGCTCACGTCGATGTTTGCAGAGACCGTATCGGTGCCGTCTGACACATCGAAGCCGAAGTTTACGTCGCCATTGAAGTTCTCATTCGGCGCAAAGGTGTATGTGCCATTACCGTTGTCGGTAAGAATACCGTCACCGCCATCGTAGGTCACACCTTCAACCGTTAGGTTGTCGCCTTCAATGTCTGTCGCGCCTGTAAGCAGATCCGCGTCTGTGAACAGTAAAGTACCGTCTTCTTCAACACTGAACTGCTGATCTTGAGGAACTGGCAGGTCATTGATTGGGTTAACGGTTAAATCGGCAGAAGCTTGAACGGTATTGGTACCATCAGAGATATCGAAACTGATATCGATGTCACCGTTGAAGTTTTCATCTGGCGTAATCGTGAAGCTGCCGTCATCGTTTTGAGTAACGGTTGCATCACCGTCGACCGTTAAGCCGCTGGCTGTTAGGTCATCGCCTTCAACATCTGATGCTTGCGATAGAAGCTGCTCTTGGCTTAGACGAATCGAACCGTCTTCGTCGATTGAGTACGCTAGGTCACCAGACACAGGCGCATCATCAACCGCAGTCACGCTTACATCGATGTTTGCAGAGACCGTATCGGTTCCGTCTGACACATCGAAGCCGAAGTTTACGTCGCCATTGAAGTTTTCATTCGGCGCAAAGGTGTAAGTCCCGTTGCCGTTGTCGGTCAAGATACCGTCGCCGCCATCGTAGGTCACACCTTCAACCGTTAGGTTGTCGCCTTCAATGTCAGTAGCGCCTGTTAATAGGTCTGCATCGGTGAAGATAAGCGTTCCATCTTCTTCAACACTGAACTGTTGATCTTGAGGTACTGGCAAATCATTTACTGGGTTAACGGTTAGGTCTGCAGAAGCTTGAACCGTATTGGTGCCATCAGAGATATCGAAGCTGATATCGATGTCACCATTGAAGTTCTCATCTGGCGTAATCGTGAAACTGCCGTCATCGTTTTGAGTAACGGTTGCATCACCGTCGACCGTTAGGCCGCTAGCAGTAAGGTCATCGCCTTCAACATCTGATGCTTGTGATAGCAACTGCTCTTGACTTAGACGAATCGAACCGTCTTCATCGATTGA
>NZ_JBFRVF010000007.1:0-17122 GCF_041475025.1 Vibrio sp. 10N.222.49.C12
GAACCGTCTTCATCGATTGAGTACGCTAAGTCACCAGACACTGGCGCATCATCAACCGCTGTAACACTCACATCGATGTTTGCAGAGACCGTATCGGTGCCGTCAGACACATCAAAACCGAAGTTTACGTCGCCATTGAAGTTTTCATTCGGTGCGAAGGTGTATGTGCCATTACCATTGTCGGTAAGAATACCGTCGCCACCATCGTAGGTCACACCTTCAACTGTAAGGTTGTCACCTTCAATGTCCGTTGCGCCTGTTAATAGGTCTGCATCAGTGAAGATTAACGTGCCGTCTTCTTCAACACTGAATTGTTGGTCTTGTGGAACAGGTAAATCATTTACTGGGTTAACCGTCAGGTCTGCTGAAGCTTGAACGGTGTTAGTACCATCTGAGATATCGAAGCTGATATCGATGTCACCATTGAAGTTCTCATCTGGCGTGATGGTGAAGCTGCCGTCATCATTAGCTACAACCGTCGCATCTCCACCAACCGTTAGGCCGCTAGCAGTAAGGTCATCGCCCTCTACGTCAGATGCTTGTGATAGCAATTGCTCTTGGCTTAAACGGATAGAACCGTCTTCATCGATTGAGTACGCTAGGTCACCAGACACAGGCGCATCATCAACCGCAGTCACACTTACATCGATGTTCGCAGAGACCGTATCGGTTCCGTCTGACACATCGAAGCCGAAGTTTACGTCACCATTGAAGTTTTCATTTGGCGCAAAGGTGTACGTACCGTTGCCATTGTCAGTAAGGATACCGTCGCCACCATTGTAGGTCACACCTTCAACAGTTAGGTTGTCACCTTCAATGTCTGTCGCACCAGAAAGGAGGTCAGCGTCGGTGAATACAAGAGTTCCGTCTTCCTCGATTTCAAACGTTTTATCTTCAGGAACAGGCGCGTCATTAATCGGGCGTACCGTTAAATCAATTGCGCTGCTAATCGTTTCTTGGCCGTCACTGATGTCGAAAGTAAGGTCAAGTTCACCATTAAAATCAGCTGAAGGAACAACGGTGAAAGTACCATCACCATTGTCTTGAACTGTTGCATCATCACCAACTTGAACGTTAGAAGCAACAAGCTCGTCCCCATCTACATCACTTGCGTATTCGAGTAATTGTTCTTGAGTGAATGTTATGGAGCCATCTTCATCCATGATGTAAGCCAGATCTTGTTCAGCTTCTGGCGCATCATTTTCACTTTCCACTTTGATTTTAAACGTTTCGCTTACCGTTTCAGAATCAAAGTCATCCTCTACTTCGCTAATGGTCTCTTCGTCAGAAGCTTGAACATCAACTGCAAACGTCTCTTCTACTGTTTGTGAATCTAGCTCATCACCAACTTGTTGGTCACCCGACTCTGAAGATGTCGCACTCGGCGCTGCTGAAGTACGCGCAGCTTGGCCTTGTTCTTCATTACCTTCAGCGTCTACACCTCCTGTCGCAGCCTCTGCGATATCACCACCTACAGCTTGTGCGCCCGCTCCAGCACCGCCACCACTGCCAGCAGCGTTATCCGAGCCAGCTTCAGAAGCGGCTCCACCAACTACATTGGATTGTGCAGCGTCTGAATCTCCATCACTTTCTGGCGTCTCTTCTTGCACAGCCGCACCAGAAGCAGAGGCATCTTCAGCATTACCTGCACCACTCGGATTTTCGTCTAAAGCCTGGTTAACTTCGTCTGCCGCATCCGCATTTTCAGCACCCGTCGCTATTGTCGACGCAATCGTGTTTTGTTGATTTTGTTGATTCTGCTGTTGGGAGGGCGTACCCGCGTCGTTCGTGTCCGTTTGTTCTACCGCGTCATTTAGATCTTCATTTTGGTTGTTTTGGTTATTTTCGCCTGCCATTACAGCCTCCGTTGCTACTAGCTAACTGATCGTATTTATAGAGGCATTAAAGGACATCATTTTGAAAAACCAATTTTTTATACAACATTTTTCATAATTTCTTTTTAAAGAGAAAGAATCAAAAAAAATTTGAAAACTGCCTTTAAAGATCCTTAGTTATTGTGATTAAAGCAATTAAGGCAGTGGAGCGATGATAGACATGACGAATTTGTTGCGCTCGGTCGACAACAACCACAAAGGGCTGCAATTGCTATTAGGCGACTTTTACAATGACTTTTCTGACGCAGCCCTAAATATAGAAGCGCTTCATAACGGTACTCATTTTGATGAACTCAATAGTTACTCAAAACGATTGAAGACCATCTTAACGTTGCTTTGCGACCAAGACCTTCCGCCAAAAATGGCCAAATTGGAACACTTGAGTAGACACGAGTTTCCTGCGCCGGAAGATCTAATAGAGGATGTAAAAACTGAATTGCACAACGTCAATCGACAAATCAACCACTTGTTGGATATTAAGGAAGTAATAGATGGCAAGTAATAGATGGCAAGTAACCGAGGTCAGTCATGAGCAATAACCAAATAGAACATCACCTCAGAAAAGCACTCGTTTCCAATAACGAGGCTTCTAAGGTCACAGCTGATGACACTATTGTGCTTGCTAGTGCCATGACCAGCGTTCACAAAACGTTGCTCATTATATTCTTGCTCGCTTTGGTCGCTATTGCGGTGGCGTCACAAGCACGTATCGATATTGTTGTTTCTGTACGTGGCGAACTGCTATTGGAATCGGATGTTGAGAAAGTTCAGCATTTAGAAGGCGGGATATTAGAAGAATTGTTAGTCAGAAAAGGGGAAGTCGTTTATGAGGGCCAACCTATCGCTCGAATACGCTCACTTGACCGTAACACTCAACTTGATACCGTCAATACTGAAATTATTCAGATAGAGCTCGATAAGATTCGTTATGAAAGCTTACGCGACATGATAGAGCCTAACTTCGACGCTTTCATTGAGAAATACCCTGAGCAAGTTCAGGTCAACATGAATACCTGGAGACAAGAATTCTCTAAAAACCGTTCAAATGAAGAACTCATTACACACGATATTAAGCACAAGAACTCGTTGATCAGTTCAATGTTAAAGCGTCGCAAAAGTTCAGAGAATCAACTCTCTCTGATACGTAAGCAGCTCAACATCAAAAACACCCTCTATAAAGAAGAGATGGCGTCTTATGTCGACGTTCTTAACATGAAAGTACAAGAGTCGAATATGGTGCGTGAGATTGAGAACCTTGACGAATCTGTGATGAATGAGCGTTTCCAACTCGACAAACTGGAAAAGCAACACCGTGACTTGGTTGAGAATCGAAACTCTGAGTACCAAGCACAAATCATTCAAGCGAACAAAGACCTCAAGCTAAAGCGAATCTTACAACCGCAGCATTCCGACAAGGTTGATCGCCTAGTCGTCTACTCGCCAGTCGATGGTGTGGTCGATAAACTTCACTTCAATTTCCGTTCTGCTGTGATTCCGCCAGGAGAAAGTATCGCCGATATTGCCCCAATAAATAATTCGTTACACGGTGAAGCGAAGATCCCACGTAAAGACATGGGATTTGTCGAAATTGGTCAGGCAGTGAAAGTAAAAATGGATACCTATAACTTTGCAAAATACGGGTTTGTTGAGGGAACCATCGCCTCAATCAGCCGTTCATCATACGAAGAAGAAGACGCTGAATTCTATTTAGCTGAGATTGAAATTGACCGAAACTTTCTTGAACGAGGAGGCACTCAATACAAGTTATCACCTTACATGGAGTTTACCGCTGATGTGAAAACAGGCTCGCGTCGCGTGATCGAATACGCTGCGAAACCGGTGATGTCAGCCATCGAGGATGCTTTCGATGAGAGATAATCAATGAGCGGTAAACCTTCGTACAATATTTCCATACCCGCCCTACGTCTAAGCATACTATTTAGCGTGGTATTGGCTGCGCTCGCTTTCTATTTATACTTTTCTTGGTCAAAAATAGATTCAGTCGCACAAGTGCAAAGCGCCCCACTGCTCATACAAGCCCAGAAGCTTAATCAGACCATAGAACAAGATATTCAAACTCTGCAACAGTGTTTAAGTACCAACACTTGCGGCACTAACGAATTCAACCTGGTTAACTTGAAGCTTGAAATTGATGAATTTCGCTCTTTAGCCTCGTTGAACAAAACCGAGTTCAGCTTGGTTGGGGCAACTGAATACACACAACTGGAATTGGCGATTAATCGTTTCTCCGATAGCGCAAAAACACGTAACGACGTATTAGGCTTGTACCTTTCATTGACCAATAACTATCTGCAGATGGACGACAACTATCGCACCATGTTTAACAACCATGCAAATGACTTAATGTCAGAAAAAAACGAGTTCTTTATCTGGTTGTTTATGGTGGTCGTGATATTGGCTGTGATTACGATTCTATCCAACTCAGTTGCTATGTTGAAGCTAAAGAAATCCAGTTCTAACGAACGCGAAATCGACTATGAATTCGATGCCCTGTATCAAGAGCTGAAGCAGCTAGATTTACAACGTCTTGAAGAGCTTCTTAATGAAGTTAGCATCAACCCCAAGCAGCGTCAGATTTACTCTCATCTCAAACTTATTTTCAGTAAATTAGAAGACCAAAAGCGCAATAACGATCTCTACAAACAGTTGTATGCGCTGATCGGTTATGAGATTCGCGGAATTACAAACACCATCAACGGTGGTGTCCAATATCTGGTTCAAGAAACCGATGAAAACGGCGTGTTGATGGCGAACGATATTACCTCTGCGTGTAGCACACTATCTGAGTTAGCAGAAAACTATAATCGCTTGATATCACAGGGTACGGAAAGCAAGTCGAAAGAGTTCTCTTTACTGAGCGTGTTATCTGAATTAATGATTCATATCAGTGCCAAAGTACAACGTAATGAAAGCCAACTTGACTGTTTTATCTCTGACAACTTACCGAATCGTGTTGCAGGCCAATCCACCAGCTTATTCTGGATACTGTTCCTTCAACTTTCTAACGCTATTCAACTCAAATCAAATAAGAAACTGTTTGTAACGATTGAATCGGGTGCGGCTTCAGACATGGAAAATACCCGTGTCACCATCAACCTCAACTTCTTATCAACACTGGATGTTTCTGTTGCCAAGCTCAACAAACTCCATTGGAGCGCACACAAAGACCATACAGCCAGCACAGATGACTTAGCGAAAAGCGTTCTGAAGGATTACGGATATTACGAGAGCCACTGGTTCCAGTCAGGGGCTCAGGAACGTTTTCAGATCGAGCTTGATCTTAAGGCTAAGAACTTCCACACAGAGAAAACTCGCTTTGATGGCAAGCGTTTACTCTTGTGTGCTAATACTCAAGTTCGCATCGATGTGATGAAGAAAATGCTCAGTAACTTGGGGCTTGATATCACCGAGATTCGCACTGCAAATGAGCTTTTCTCAGCGGCGAAAACGTTCGGTGATTACGATGCGATAATGTTGACCGATACCTTTGAACCCAACAAGCTGCCGTCGTTGAGCAAGACGGTGAAATCTCAGCTTAAGAACCACCCAAATACCAAGTTACTGTTGTCAGTGACCAACACTCAGCAAGCACAAGAGTGTCATAGCTTCGTCGACAAAATCATCAACGCTCCTGCTATCCCTTACGAGTTCATTCCAAACCTACTCACCATTATGGAAGCGGAAGCATCGGAAGAACAGATGGAAAACAGCTCATTCCTTATCGTAGAGGATGACCGAGTTCAACAAATTTTACTGAAACGAATCTTGACCAAACAAGAATATGAACCAGACATGGTTGGCGATGGCGCCGATGCCGTGAAGCACTTCATGAATAAGCGTTCTGACATCATCTTCATGGATTGCATCATGCCGGGTATGGGTGGCATCGAAGCCACAAAACGCATTCGCCAATTCGAACAAGAAAACGAGAAAAACCCTTGTACCATCATAGGTGCAACCGCATTGACCAGCAGTAACGAACACCAGGCTTGTATTGAGGCCGGAATGGATTACGTGATCAGCAAACCTTATAAAAGCGACCAAATCATCAAGGTGATCAACAAGTATGTGGCGGTACAGAAACTTAACTAGCAGCATCATAGCTGCACTCACATTCAGCACGACACCTTCAGCATCGGCGACTACCCTGCTTGAGGCGGTAGAACTCGGCCTGCAAAACAGCCTGTCTCTTCGCGCCAGTGATAAAGGTGTTGAAGAAAACGAGTACAACATTGGTATCAGTCGCTCTAAATTTCTGCCTTCACTCAATGGTGCTGCCGATACCACATGGAACGAGAATGAAACCTTGCTCTCGAGCGTGCCGGATGAAACCTCTAGCTATAACTCAAACAGCTACAGCCTTTCGCTATCGCAATCCATATTCAACCTTGGTGACATTTTCAAATATGGGACAGCAAAGCTCGACTTCAATATCGAAGAGATTAAACACGAGAACAAAATCCAAAGCACTATTTCAGAAATCGGCTCTCAATACTTTGAGTATTTGAAAAACAACGCACAAATTAAAGCGACCAAGGTAGAGCTTAAGTCGTCTGAGACGCGTGAACATCAAATGCGACGCAATGTGGAACTCGGCAATACAGCCGCCAGTGAGCTTTACGAAGTGATTGCTCAGAAAGAAGGTGTGTCGAATCGATTGAGAACCTTGCAGAAAGACCGTCGCGTCATTCTCAACGGGCTAACGATTCAGATTCAATACCCTATCACTCCGTCTCAAGATATCTACGAAAGTGTGCCTTTAAAAGAGATAAACGAAACCGAACAACGATCAATCATGGATCAAGCGTTAAAGCTCAACAACGACTTGTTAGTGGCTAAGAAAAACGTCGAGAGAAGCCGCAGAAGCTTAAAAGAGAGCGGTTCGAACTTCTTACCGACCGTATCGCTTTCAGCCAGCTATCGACACGATGACGCCAATAACTTCGACAAAACCGACATTACAGCGACAGGCGAAAGTAACTCAACCAGTGTTGGGTTAAACCTAGCAGTTCCTATCTTGTCTGGTGGCTCTGATTACTACGGCTATCAAAAATCATCGACGGCCATCGAACGTACTGAGCTGCTTTACCAAGATTCGCTTTACACCACACGTAACAGTGTGAATACCTCCGTGCTCAACATTAACGATTTCTCGCAGTCTATAAGCAGTTACGAAAACATCATTCGCGCCAACTACGCGTCTTATAAAGGGATCCAAAGAGCCTACCAATTGGGCACGCGTACTATCACCGACTTGCTGGCGGCGGAAAGTAAACTATTCAGCGCCTTAAGAGACTACGAAAGCGCACGATACGACTACATCATCGAGACCATCAAGCTTGAGCAAATTAAGGGAATACTCTCAATTCAATCTATCGAAAGCGTGATGCAATTAATGAGCGATATTGAGGGACGAGACAATCAAGATTTGGTGCCTAAACATCTTCTCTCAACGGAGTCGTTGAGGAAAGGAGGTCGAAATGCAAACTGAGCAGTTTTCGCAAAAGATCAACATGGCAGATAAGTGTTATCTGACTTTCTCAACGATAATATCGACCCTGTTTGGTTTGGTACTGCCCTTCTCCATTCTGATCATTTTTGACCGAGTGTTACCCAACCAAGCACAAGATACTCTGTTCTTATTGTTCGCGATTATCTTGATTTCTATCTTCCTCGACTATCACTTAAAAAATCAGGAAGAGAAGATTTCCTCTGTCATCATGAGGCAGTTTGAGACCAACTTAACCAATAAGGTATTTCAATCCATCTGTTTGGCGGAAATCTCTAAGTTCCGACGTTTGGAGCCAGGCGAATACCTAGAACGAATCTCAACCATTCCTGAATTGAAAACCTTCTTTGGTGGCGAATCGGTTCGAGCGCTTATCAACCTTGCCGTCAGCGTGATCACTATCCTCATCATAGGACTCATCAACATATGGGCTGGCATTACCCTTCTGATTGCCTCTGTCATCTTGGCTATTTTTGCGTGGAGCCTTTCCAAACAAAAGATTGGTAGTTTGCAGAATAAGTCAGACATCGAAGGGTTAACTACCTCCAAAATCATTGAGATCATCTCTAGCCCGCTTGATATCAAAGCTCGAAATATGGAATACCGCGTTGAAAGCCTGATGACACAAATGGTCGAAGAGCGCGAAGTTGAGAACATCAAATATGAGCAGATTGAATCTAACTTCAGCCTAATATTGGCGCTCATCCAACAGCTTTCTATAGCTTGTGTTGTTGTGGTACTGGCAACGGCCGTTATCAATATGGAATCTAGCCAAGGCATCATGGCCGCGATCATCATGCTAACCAACCGTTATTTTGCGCCTTACCAACAAGTGATGCGCACCGCGAGCCGTTGGGAGTTAAACAAACTCCATATTCAGCGTATCGTTGACCTCCTTGAATTGGCCGCCTCTGTTGAACACCAACATGAAACAACAGAAGTAGAACGTATCTCGGTTAAGTATTCTGAAAAGCAGCGTATCGAGTTCGAACTCGGACAAGCCTATTTGCTGACAGGGAAAAGTGGTTCAGGTAAGACCCACCTCGCTAACTGTATTACGCGTCAGAACAGTGATAGCAAACTAGATATCATGATTAACGACACGCCTTTGGATGACGTCAATTACAACGTTTGGCGTAACAGTGTTCTGATGGTTGATAAGACCAGTTCGTTCGTAGAAGGGACGATTATCGATAACCTCACCTGTTTCCGCCCAAGCTTGAATAACACGGCGTTTGCACTGTGTGAAACCATGAACATCAAAGCTCAAATTGATGGGCTTCCTGCCGGTTTTTATACAGAACTCAAAGGCCATATGCGTAACCCATTCTCACGCCAAGTTGGCTACGCCCTATTATTAGTTCGCGCCCTGCTCGCCAGTAAGCGCGTATTGATATTTGATGACATCGACTGTGTGTTTGATGAGGAATTTGCACGAATGGTTCTCACCAGTACGGCTTATCGAGCCAACGACAAAATCTTGATCATCGCCAGTAATAAAATGGACAAGCTTAACCATCGCCTCAAACGCGTAAAACTTACCGGAAGTGACCAATGAGTATCTTAGTCGACTTCAATAATGTACCGCAACGTGTCTTGGATTTTGAATCCAGCGGATACGACGAACGTTACAGTCAATCGCCACTTATCCGCGGTTTGGCCTACACCTTGATAGCACTCGAATGGGAAGGCACACCCGCGATACTCAGCGATGCTTTTATTCCGAAACACAAAGACAGCGACAGCTTTACAGCAACCATAGAGCGTCTTGGGTATCGCTGTGATGTGACCAAATTAAAGACACTCGAGAATATAGATAAACACCCTCAGCCATGCTTTATTGAAATAGAGAATCTAAGTGCGATTTTCTTAGGCACCAAAGATGGAAAGTTGCTGCTGTTTGATTACACGAACAACAACACCATTGAATACCCAATGTGCAAAAAGCCCTGTTTGCTGATTGCGATTAGCGAATATTCTCGTCTGTTCCGCGAGCCACCTCCGGAATCGCAAGACAGAAGCAATTGGATTAAATACGCTTTCTATCGTTATAACAATGAACTTAAAAGCCTGATCATTCTGAGCTTCGTCATCAGTATTCTCGGTGCATTGCAGCCATTCTTTATTATGAGTGTATATAACTTCGCACTGACTTCGAGCTCCGAAGCCACACTCTATTGGTTAACCTTATTCGCCATTATTGTTGGCTTCTCGGAGTATTTCTTTAAAAAGATGCGGGTAAATATCATTGCCACGTCCGGTAAAGATCTCGCCGTGCACATCTCGCAAGCCGTTATATCTAAGCTGCTGTGGCTACCTTATGCGATGACATCTACAGCTGGGGTCTCTTCTCAGTTAGCGCGTTTGAAAGATATCGATACCTTCCGACGCTTGGTGACCGCAGAATCAACGCTTAGCTATTTTGATATGCCGTTTGTGATTGTATTTATCATCGCCATTGCTCTGATGTCTGGTACAGCGGCATTGGTGGTGATGGGCGGCTTAATACTGATGTTAGTGTTCTGTATTTACTCGCGCTATATCTACTCGCAAGCCACATCCAAAAGTTCGCGTGCCAATGCGATGGTCTCGTATCAATGGAACGAAATCCTTCGTGGTATCAAAACAATCCAAGGCCTGCCTTTACTTCGTGTCGTTCAATCTCGATTCAGTGCATCGCATATGCAAAGCACCAGCGATGCAGAGAACGTTGCCGTGACTAACAGTAAGATTCAGGCCGCTGGTGGCAGTTTGATTCAAGTGATTGGTACAGCAAGTATCGTGACCGCGGTAATCGGCGTGATGGAAGGTACTTCTGATGCGGGTGCCATGCTCGCAACCGTTATTTTGGTTTGGAAAGCGTTAGGCCCAATCATGGGTATCTATAACTCAATTTCCAAGTTCCAATCGATCAAGGCTTCATCAGCACAGATAAACAACCTGATGTCGATGAATGACGACAAATTGACCTTAGAAAAAAGCCCGCCTATTCGCCTGTTCCAAGGCAGCATCGTGGGCAGCGGTGTCAGTCACCGATACGCGGGAGCAGCAACCGGCTTAACTAACTTGGGGTTCAAAATCCCACCCAGTGCAAAAGTGGTCATTTGTGGCCCAACGGGCTGCGGCAAAACCACCTTAATTTCAATCATTGCTGGGTTAGAAGACCGCTATCAAGGCGCAGTCTCTGTCGATGGTTACAACATTAAACAGTTCAATAGCTACCGTTATCGCACCTCGATTAACTACATCCCTTTTAATTTGCATATTTTTGAAGGCTCACTTGAGACCAACTTCATTTTACACAACGGACTGATTCCAACAGACAAGATGCAAGAGATGGTGAGCTTCTTCGAGTTAGATGAATGGCTTCCGGAAGGCTTAGCTACTCAGTTAAGCGTGGATAAATGCAAAAGCCTCCCGAATGGAATTCAACAAAAATTGCGTCTGGCACTCGGCTTAGGTAACTGTGAGCAATCTCTGATTATTATTGATGAGCCATTCAATGGTGCAGAAAATGAAAATGCGCAGTACTTTAACCGTTTGTTCAGCGATAAGTTGCTGAATAAAACAGTCATTTTTTCGACCAACGACCCTGGTTTGATCGCAACATCAAACATGAGTTTAGTGTTAGAGCCGGATGGAAATTTGAAATATTTTGGCTTAACAGACAAATACTTAAACAGCTTAAGCTAAAACCTCAACGCTTAATCACAATTCGCTATTTAGGGAAATGGATATAATTGACAAATTCATAAGCGAGAGGGATGATTCGCCCCAATACCACAGGTAACAAGGAAGAATATGTACACATTCGTTGCAGACAAGCTTGATGTAGCTTACTTATCCGCAATTCCTGAAAACCACCAACTTCAGGAGTGCGATGTACCTGAAGAAGAGATGGAGCTTCGAGAGATCGTTGAGGTTTGGTATGAGTCTGCCTTCCTACCCGCTTTCAATCTTCAGAAAATAGACATTGAGAACAAAGCAGAGCTCACCATCGTACAAATGCACGTATTCAGCAATGATACGAGCACACTCGCCTTCCTACTAAAAAACAGAGTGTATCGCGCCGCACTTAACAGAATGCTCGGTATTTGGACATTAGAACCCTCTGCAAAAACCGTATTAGAGCAACTTCTTTTCGAATTAAGCCTCGATAACAATCGTCCTCATTAGTAAGCTTTTTAAGTGATTCATCAATAAGCATAAAATTAAACAAACTGCCAAACGCTATAAATTACTAATAAAAGAACGCATTTCAAAATAAGCTCTGGAATCACAAGAACTTATACCTCTCCCACACTTACGTAAAATTTACCGTTTCAAAGTTTCCATATCGGCATTTTTATTCTACTGTTTTTATATAACGACAGTTGGATGGATCCTTATATGGCGATTACGGTTTGGAATAACCTTTCAGTCAAACATAAACTCTTTGGCTTAGTTCTACTTCCCATTTCATTATTACTCTTCCTAGCAGGTAGACAGGCTTATATATTAACGACTCAGTTAACCGATTTTGAACGAACCAATCAGTTATCTGCCTATCTTCAAGATATTTCTATTTTGTATAGAAGTACCTTAGCCTCTAGCCCTGAAGAGTTTGCTACTCAAAGCAACCAAGTAAAGGCAGAACTTAAAAACCTGTCTCCCATCATTTTTTTAGACGCATCTGGTGAAATGAATCAACTTGTTGCCGATTTCAGCGAAGCGACCTTATCGACGATGCAAGTGACTGACACTTACGATAAATTGGATGCCCTCGAATGGCAGAGCGATTTATACAAGCAACTGTTACTTGAAGTAGAGAAAGTCCCTTTTGAAAACACTAAACGTGAAATTCAACAGCACCTCACTGCCCTTCAACAACTTGAGTGGTTGATGTTTTGGTCGAGCGAAGAGTTCAAGCTTGGTAGTTCACTGATTGAGATCTTCCAAATCAGCCAAGAGTACGACCCAGAACTCGCCGAACAGATCAAAACCTTGAGTGAAAGACAGCAATTGTTCTTAGAGCGCTTTGTTTCATTGAACGCCAACGAACATCAAGTTTCTTTGATGGTTGAAGTGTTTCGAAATGATGTGTTTGCTCAAAGCCAAGAGATAAGAAGCGCGCTACTCGACCTAAATACAATCAGCCAACTGACGCCACAAGAAGTGTCTGTCGGCTTAGAAGCGATGAGCGCACGGCTCAACTTATTACAAAGCCTTGGCGGCGTAATCAAGCAAGAGTTTCAACAAGAAGTTGAGCAAGCCATCTATGACGCGCAAATACAACGAACCCTGTTTATTTCAATCGTCGCTTTGCTGGCAGCGATTGTTATGGGTTTAACTCTTAGCTTGGCGAGACAAGTCACTAACAACCTTAATTTGGTGTTAGCTTTCTTAAAAAGCGAAAATGATGACACGCGCCCTTCTTTAGATAAATTAATCCAAGGTAAAGATGAACTCAGTCTGTTTGCTCAGCAAGTTGAACGATTGACCATCGAACGAGAGCTCGCGAAAGAGAGATTGACGGTAGCAAAAGAAGACGCAGAGAGAGCCAAAGAGGATGCCGAACACGCGAAAGACAACGCAATACAAGCCAGCAAAGCAAAAAGTAGCTTCTTGGCCAACATGTCTCATGAAATTCGCACCCCGCTCAATGGTGTTATTGGTATTTCGGAAATCCTCGCAGATACGCCGCTTACACCGACACAACGTGACTATGTTGATACGATCGAAACTTCATCCCAACTGCTCCTTAGCTTAATCAACGATATCTTAGACTTCTCTAAAATTGAGTCTGGCATGCTATTAATCAGCCCGCATTCTGCATCGATTAGAGAATCGATATACGACATCGCCTCTATTGTGGCACCAAAAGCGAAAGAACAAAGAATATCGATTAACGTTGATATCAGCCCAGACACACCAGCTCGCGTGATGATAGACGATCACCGTTTAAGACAGATCTTGATGAACTTTATGTCGAATGCGGTGAAGTTTACGGCTGAAGGTGGCGTCACATTATCAATTCAAACGCTCAACAAAGCAGATAACAATGCCACCATTCGATTTGCTGTACGAGACACGGGTATTGGTATCGATTCACTGCAACAAAAACAGATATTTGAACCGTTCGCTCAAGAAGACGATTCAACCACACGCCAATTTGGTGGTACTGGTCTTGGTCTAGCCATCAGTACACAGTTGGTAGAGCTGATGGGTGGTCAAATTCAACTCGACTCCGTCAAAGGTGAAGGAAGCTGTTTCTACTTCGACTTGGTATTGCCTGTTGACTTGATACTGCCAAAACCAAGTACAGCAACGGCTGATATTTATGTGCTGGGTAACGAAAACATGCTCTCCGAGCGAATCGAGTCCGACCTTAACCTTTATGGTTTGAAGGTTACCGATAAAACGAATGATATAACGGCAATTACAGAGCAGCTCTCCACTCAAAAACACACTAAACCTATTACTGTTGTTTTCGCCGAAGATGACGCATTCCTAGCTAATACCCACGCAGATAACTTAGAAAAGCTGCACCAAAACGGCATCACTATCTGTTTGATACGTTCCTTCTTAAGTGAGCCAGCGGATCTTGGTGACAGCGTTACTGCACAAGTCGCACAGCCCCTACTCGGCTTGCGTTTAATTAAAGCTATTGAGCTTTGTGATACTCGAGGTTTGGCGGAACTATCAGAAGCAAGCCAGACATCAGTCGAGATCCAACACAAAATCCTCATCGTTGAAGACAACAAGATCAACCAAAAAATTGCTGGTCTTCATGTCGGTAAAAGTGGTTTTGAATTCGAGTTCGCTAATAATGGTCAAGAAGCTGTGGACATGTTCACCGCTAATCCTCATTACGCGGCGATACTCATGGACTGCATGATGCCGGTTATGGATGGCTTTGATGCAACAAGCAACATCCGAAGAATTGAAAAAGAAACGGAAGCGACGCGACGCATCCCTATCATTGCATTGACCGCCAGTGTCATCGATGACGATATTCAGAGGTGTTTCGACGTTGGTATGGATGACTATGTACCAAAACCATTCAAGTTCGAAATGCTTAAAGAGAAAGTACTCACCGCGGTAGAAGCTATGCCACTACCAGCTTCCTATAAAGCTCAACCTAAGAAACAACCTGCAACTGTCACTCCAATTATCAACGGGGCTGCGACCAAACGTACTTTGCCTGAAGAAGCGGAACAAAACGCAATTCCGAGCAAATCAGAGAGAATCTTGCTAGTCGAAGACAACCGCGTCAATCAAAAAGTAGCTTCTATCATGCTGAAGAAGGCCGGATATGCCTTTGAAATTGCAGACAACGGACAAATTGCCGTTGATATGTACCAGAACGACAGTAGCTTCGACATTATTTTGATGGATTGCATGATGCCTGTTATGGACGGTTTCACGGCAACTAAGGAGATTCGAGAACACGAGAAAAACCAAGGCTTAAGCAAAACTCCTATTATCGCGTTAACCGCTAGTGTTATCGATGATGATATTCAAAAGTGCTTTGATTCCGGAATGGATGGGTACGTAGCGAAGCCCGTAAGAAAAGAAAAACTGTTCCACCAAATAGAAAGTGCGACTTGTTAGGAGAAACCAATGGATTGGATCAAAACAATTAAAACACTCTCGTGCAGAGCGCTGCTACCCGCAGTGATAGGGTTGTTAGGAAGCTTACTTCTTCTCAGCCCCGCTCATGCCGCTGAAGATTATGCCATATTTTCTTTAGACTCCGGATTTGAAGAGATATCAATAAACAAAGCGCGAAAGCTCTATAGAGGGAAAACTAAGCACCTCAATGGCAAACGTGTTGAACTGTCTGATTGGCCTGAGAACAGTGCCGAAAGAGAGGACTTTTATCAGCTTTTGCTTGGAAAAAATGCCGCTCAAATGAATGCACACTGGGCTGGTTTATCTTTTTCAGGAAAAGCGCGTTATCCAAGAGAAATCAAAACGGCGTCAACCGACAGCTTAGTCGACTGGCTTGATGACAAACCAAACCGTATTGGTTACTCCCCACTCTCTTCGGTTCCTCAAAATGCCAACGTTCTCTACGTTATAAGTTCGGAGAAATAATATGAAAAGAATAATTACGTCAGTGTTATGTGCCTCAATGGCCTCTCCGGCTTTTGCGAATATCGAACTTACCGATAATTTATCCTTGAGTGGCTTTGGCTCAACGTCTTGGGCAACATCGGATAACGATAATCCATTAATCATCAACCGCGGTTTTACTGATGAGAGCTGTTACGACTGTGATACCACATTTGGTGTTCAACTCGATTACTTCTACAACTCATTCAAAGCTTCCGTGCAAGTTGTCAAGCCACCCCAATATGATTGGAGTGAGCCGCAGCTAGAGTGGGCTTACTTAGGTTATGAATTTAATGACTTTGATGTCAGCATTGGTCGATTACGACTGCCACTGTTCCTTGCCTCTGAGTACTACTATGTAGGCCAAGCCTATATGACCGCGAGGCCACCTACAGAGGTGTATAACAGCGTTCTCGGAATCACAGCTTTCAATGGCATAAAAGTGAGCTGGACTCACGATGTCAGTGACGAAGCTACTCTTTTACTTACTCCGTTTATCGGCATAAAAGATAAAAATGACGTAGATTTCAACTCGACTACAAAACTGGAATTTGAAACCAACCGAATGTTCGGTGCCAATCTTCAATTGAGCGGTGAAAACTATCGTTGGAACTTGTCATTCCTCGACTCCAATTTTGATCAAACCGTTTCTGGCACGATTACAATCCCTGGGACTTCGATAACAGCTCCATTCAGTAGCAAACAAGACAACCAACACATTCAACTTTGGTCGTTAGGTGTTGAGTATGAATTAGGTCAAGCGGTGCTTGCAAGTGAAGGACAGATCAGTGACATCTCGTCCTCGATGTACGCTAGTTTGGGCTACAGACTAGATTTATTCACTCCATACGTCGTTTACGGAGCAGAGTTTGATTCTCACGAACACCTAACAGGAAACAGCTACCTAATTGGTGTGGATTACGATGTGTTACCTAACGTCTCCATCAATGGCGAAGTGCAATATTTTGAGGCTCGTAAAGCAAACGGTGCCTTTGTTGAGAATTTCAACGCACTTACTGGTTTTGATGACAAAGATGCCGTCCTTTATACCATCATGTTGAGTTTCGTCTTCTAACCCAAATCCTTTTCCAATTACGCCAGACGAGACTGGCGAAGAGTTTATGGTAAGTGCAACGAATCCATATGTAAGCAGCACTGGGTATTCGGTACTCAAGCAAGGAGGTAATGCAGTCGATGCAATGGTGGCGATGCAGATGACAATGTCGGTGGTTGAACCGGATATGACTGGGATTGGCGGCGGTACTTTTGCGCTGTTTTACCAAAAAGACAAAGACCAAGATTGATCGTACCAAACCTTATGACCCAACGGGTTTGCTCGTCGAAAAGAAAACCTACGCCGAAATGTTAGTACCAGAGTTCATGCAGCTCGGTTATCCGGTGCATGTCATTCCAGTCGTCAGTGGCTTGAATGCCATTGAAGTCAAAGATGGCAAGATCTATGGCGCGACCGACAGACGCCGTGCATCAAGCTCTATGGGTGAATAATAAAACGAAATGGGCAAGTAACAGGCTTGCCCTTATTTTGTCTTTAGTTGCTTGAACCTCGTCTAAGCAGTTCACATAGACAGAACCTTAAGCA
>NZ_JBFRVF010000008.1:0-1301 GCF_041475025.1 Vibrio sp. 10N.222.49.C12
GTAAGAATACCGTCGCCACCGTCGTAGGTCACACCTTCAACCGTTAGGTTGTCGCCTTCAATGTCCGTTGCACCTGTTAATAGGTCGGCATCGGTGAAGATGAGCGTGCCATCTTCTTCAACGCTGAACTGTTGGTCTTGAGGGACTGGCAGGTCATTAACTGGATTAACAGTAAGGTCAGCCGAAGCTTGAACCGTGTTGGTACCATCTGAGATATCGAAGCTGATATCGATGTCACCATTGAAGTTCTCATCTGGCGTAATCGTGAAGCTGCCGTCATCGTTTTGAGTAACGGTTGCATCACCGCCAACCGTTAGGCTGCTGGCCGTCAAGTCATCGCCTTCCACATCTGATGCTTGAGAAAGCAGCTGCTCTTGGCTTAGACGAATCGAACCATCTTCGTCGATTGAGTACGCTAGGTCGCCTGACACAGGTGCATCATCAACTGCCGTAACGCTCACATCGATGTTTGCAGAGACTGTATCGGTACCATCTGATACATCAAAACCAAAGTTTACGTCGCCATTGAAGTTCTCATTCGGAGCAAAGGTGTACGTACCATTACCGTTGTCGGTAAGAATACCGTCACCGCCATCGTAGGTCACACCTTCAACCGTTAGGTTGTCACCTTCAATGTCCGTTGCGCCTGTTAATAGGTCTGCATCAGTGAAGATTAACGTGCCGTCTTCTTCAACACTGAATTGTTGGTCTTGTGGAACAGGTAAATCATTTACTGGGTTAACCGTCAGGTCTGCTGAAGCTTGAACCGTATTGGTGCCATCTGAGATATCGAAGCTGATATCGATGTCACCGTTGAAGTTTTCATCTGGCGTAATCGTGAAACTGCCATCATCGTTTTGAGTAACGGTTGCATCACCGCCAACCGTTAAGCCGCTGGCTGTTAGGTCATCGCCTTCTACGTCAGAAGCTTGCGATAGAAGCTGCTCTTGGCTTAGACGAATCGAACCGTCTTCGTCGATTGAGTACGCTAGGTCACCAGACACAGGCGCATCATCTACGGCAGTTACGCTTACGTCGATGTTTGCTGACACCGTATCGGTGCCGTCAGACACATCAAAACCGAAGTTTACGTCGCCATTGAAGTTCTCATTCGGAGCAAAGGTGTATGTGCCATTACCATTGTCGGTAAGAATACCGTCGCCACCGTCGTAGGTCACACCTTCAACCGTTAGGTTGTCGCCTTCAATGTCCGTTGCACCTGTTAATAGGTCGGCATCGGTGAAGATTAACGTGCCATCTTCTTCAACGCTGAACTGTTGATCTTGAGGGACTGGCAGGTC
>NZ_JBFRVF010000008.1:1896-2292 GCF_041475025.1 Vibrio sp. 10N.222.49.C12
GCCACCGTCGTAGGTCACACTTTCAATAGTAAGGTTGTCACCTTCAATGTCCGTTGCGCCTGTAAGCAGATCCGCGTCTGTGAACAGTAAAGTACCGTCTTCTTCAACACTGAACTGCTGATCTTGTGGAACAGGTAAATCATTTACTGGGTTAACCGTCAGGTCTGCTGAAGCTTGAACGGTATTGGTGCCATCAGAGATATCGAAACTGATATCGATGTCACCATTGAAGTTCTCATCTGGCGTAATCGTGAAGCTGCCGTCATCATTAGCTACAACCGTTGCATCTCCACCAACCGTAAGGTCGCTAGCTGTCAGGTCATCGCCTTCAACATCTGACGCTTGCGATAGCAATTGCTCTTGGCTTAAACGGATAGAACCGTCTTCATCGATTGA
>NZ_JBFRVF010000009.1:0-42437 GCF_041475025.1 Vibrio sp. 10N.222.49.C12
GCTCGGCGCACAAGCAAAAAACCCAGCGAAAAATCGCTAGGTTTCAAATATAAAAAATGAGGTAATACAAGTTTACTTCAGCGGGTCATTGTCCGGCAGTGCCTTATGAAGCCAGAGTGCTAAACGCTTCTTGATGTTCGCGCCATCAAGCTTATCGTCCGGTAACGGTGTGATCTGATTGACTTCAACCAGGAACAAGTACACCGCTTTAACCTTTATCGGTTGGGATGAATTTGGTAAATCAAAACCTTGTAGCTTTGCCATCTTAAAACCGACTTCAACTGCTTTTTTTACCAGCTTATCTTCATTAATGATCTTCGCGGTTTTCGACATATCATCTCCATCATCTTTATCGAATGAATATTGAGTATATCAAACCGAAAAATTCACAAGATTACTTCGCTCTCAATTTGAGGAGTCACTTTGATAAATAACATAAAACGAATAACAGGCTCTAGGATGACTCTAATTCGCTTGATAGTTACGCCACCAATACCTGTACGCAAACGGTCTCTTAACAGAACACTCAATAAATGAGATCTTAAGTCAAAAAACAAAAATTCGAATAATATTTGACTTAGCATTCCAAAGAATACGGAATATTATGATGTTCATTTTGAAAGTTAAAATTCAATAAAAGATCAATAAACTGCTGTTATTTAACTGGTTTAATACTAATTCGACTTAGATCTTATTTACAACCAATTGTAACCAATTGTTATTTACAAAATACTCACTAAGAAAATAGAATAAATCCACTAATTTTATACTGGTGTTGAAAATGCGTTACCTCTGGGCTTCATTCTGTCATAAAAATCCAATTCCGGGTCGAATTGTTCATATCCTTGTTATGTTGATAGCGCTAGCTTCTATCACCATTCCATTGATTTCAAAAGACGCCACAACCATCTTAACTTCACTGTGTGCTGCTCTAGTCTGTTTCGTCGTTTTTGTCTTCTTTGCGCTCGCCGACAAAATGCGCTCAAGCATGCATTAATCAACCAATCAGTTCTCTATCACCAAGCATTCTCTTTTTAAAAATTCATTATAAAATGCTGGTTACCAAATACGGAAAAGCCCAAAGTTATTAGCTTTGGGCTTTTCTTCTATAGCGAATTCTTACATATTCCAAATAGCCTGTAGTTAGAAATTACAGCTATCAATCTGGCATCACTACGATACCCATACTTTCAAGCAGTTGCTCTTGCTGCCAAGCAACGATTTTAATCCCCGATGTGTCTACCTTGCGAGGATCTAACCCTTCTAATTCAGCATGGCATAAATTAGCACCTTGCATACTGAATTGCCCCCATACATCTTCCGAGAACACACCTCGGCTGAGATCAGACTCTTTCAGTGACGCACCGCCAAGGTAAGTGCCTATCCAACGGTTCTCAAACAGCTCACACTTCTCTAAACAAGCTTGTTCAAAATTGGCGTATGACAGATTACAGCCCGTAATATACGCAGAGCAAAAATACATTCTATTGCTTACCTGATTGGCAAAATTCGCACGAGTAAAGTTCGCCCCTTTCAGGTCACAATCACGTAACTCAATACCATAGCAATTCGTATTACTAAAATTCGCCATCGCCAACTGACAGTTCTGAAAACTTGCATCACGCAAATCTGCAACATCGAAGTGGCATCCCTCAATATCGCCTTGTTCGATAAACTTACAGTTAATAAACGTTGCATCACGTAAGTTCGAACGTCTGAAATCACAACGGATAAACGTACAGGCTGTAAATGTAAGCTCTGATAAGTCTTGCTGAGCAAAATTGTGGTGATGATAAGTGCTGTTATTGGTGTCCATTTAGCCCCCTAAAGAAATTAAGCTAAGACTACCATTGCGATCTTAAGAAAACACCAAATTAAAAACGAACAAAAACAGCAACTTAAAACACCCAAATTTAGCCATTTTAAGGCACCAAACAGGCCCTTTAAGGTTGTTATTTTCGATTTATAGGATGTGCTTATCTTGAAAAAAGTTTTGTCGCTTAGAAGTGCCAATAAGAGAAAAAGTTACTTTGACGAAACGAGTCAATTATTGACCGCGTCCTAACGCGCTAGACTGGACGGTTGGTATGTTGCTCGTTACACTATTCCTCATTCTCAGCATAAAGAGTAAGAACAATGAAAGACATGCGACAAGCTATGCTCGATGCAGGATTTAGCCTTATTAATGAACACGGGTTTGCTGGTGTTGGCCTGATGAAAATCATCAACCAAGCGGAAGGCACTAAGGGTTCTTTTTACCATTACTTCAAATCCAAAGAACACTTTGGTGAGATCCTTCTTACTAACTACTTTGATGAGCATCTCGCTAAGCTAGACGACTTTTTAAGTGATGAGTCGCTTTCTCTTCGTGACCGCGTAAAAGCCTATTTCGAGTTTTGGTGTGCATCGAAACTGACTGAAGACTTCAATATCCAATGTCTTGTCGTAAAACTGGCGGGAGAAGTATCTGGGTCTGCTAACCCGTTGCAATCGACCATGGCAGAAGGCGCTGAAAAGATCATCCTGCGTATGGCAAAACTGTTTGAAGAAGGTAATGAGGCCGGTGATTTCACTATCGCAGAGCCCGAATCGCTGTCTCGAATGCTTTATGGCCTATGGCTAGGCTCAACGCTCATGGCCGCCATGCAGCGTAACCGTTCGATTCTAAACAACGCCATGGATGAAACTATTCTTGCCATGAGCTCGGCACAAGAATCGGCTGACTAGATATACCCGTTACCAAATACCAAATACCAAATACCAAAAGGCTCGCATAATTTAGCGAGCCTTTTATCTAACTTTAAATCTAGATTGAATCCATTCACGCCTACTCCGTCACCCCAGACGAGACGGAATATTATTGACTTTGAGTAAGCCCTTAATAACCGGGTCGACATGCTTGAAGAAGCTTAGCCATCCTTCACAGAGATAATTTAACCCCGCCTCACCATCTTGGCTTTTGATGATGCGGTTTTTAGGGCACTCGCCATGGCATGCAAATTTAAACTCACAGGCTTGGCATTGTTTCGGCAGAGACTTTTGTTTGGCGAACCCGAAACGCTGCTGCTTTGGCGAGAAGGCTAAAGTTGAAAGTGCTTGTCCCTGAATATTACCCAGCTGAAATTCAGGAAAGACATAATGGTCACATGAATACACATCGCCATTGGGCTCAACCGCTAACCCTTTGCCGCAGATCTCACTCAAGGTACACATGGTGCTTTCTCTGCCCATCCATACTCCGACAAAATTTTCAAAGTACGGCACTAATACCCGACCAAAATCGTGCTCAAACCACTCGTCAAAAATGGTAGTGAGGAATTGTCCCCATTGCGCAGAATCGACACTCCAAGCTTCAACCTCGCCTGATACGGGAATGATCGCTTGTTGGTTGCTCAACCATTTATTGTTGGTGTGAGCTTCGCGCTTATCGACCACAGGAATAAACTGCAATTGCTTCGAACCCACTTCATCACGCAGAAAGCGATAGACCTCTAATGGATACTTTCCTGTCACATCATTCACGCAGCTTAAAGTCGCGAACTCGACGTTATGTTGCTTCAAGTAGCGAATGCCACGCATTGTTTGAGAAAAAGTGCCTTTGCCTGCACGGTTGGTTCGGTAGTGATTATGTAAGTGCTCTGGTCCATCAATACTCACACCAATGATAAAGTCATTCTTCTTGAAGAACTCACACCACGCATCATTCAGTAAGGTGCCGTTGGTTTGAAGGTCATTGCTGATCTTGCTGTGACTAGGGCAATATTTTTTCTGCAGTGCGACCACCTTTTGAAAATATTCAATCCCCAACAAGGTAGGCTCTCCACCATGCCAAGAAAAGATGATTTCAGGCGTATTCTGCCCTTCTATATATTGCTTGATATAACGCTCTAACAGAACTTCATCCATCGTATATTGAGAGCCTTTTGGGTAATCAAGCAGCTGTTGTTTTTCTAAATAATAACAGTAGGTGCAACTGATATTACACACCGCCCCAATCGGTTTTGCTAGCGCTTGAAGCTTGCTGTGTGCTTTGCCATTGAACTGCGGAACTGAACTCAAATTTGATAGCGATAATGTCGTCATGAAAAGTGCCTCGATGTAAAGTTATTGTATTAGCCAAAACAATTCGTAATTCCTTTACACGGTGTTCATCGGCCAACCAAGCTTATTGGCATTAGGTTGGCCGAGTGGTTTTTCCTCTATTTCACGTTTTCAAACGGGTTCCACGTTTCGTCAACTGGGACGATATTTTGCGCTTTTTCGTATTCTTGATATTCAGCGACCATTTCAAGGAACAGATCTGGCATTTCATTTCTCAAGTCATGTTGCTCAGCAGGGTCTTTCTTGGTGTTGTATAAGTGCCACTCACTGTCACCGCCCATTCCCGTAGAAATTCGGATGATCTTATGATCACCTTTAAGCAGAATTCCGCTACCAAACAATTCAAATGGAATCGCATTGTTGGCACTGTGCACGTCTGCCGTTTCCCCTTTGAAGTAAGGCAACAAGCTCACACCACTCATCGGCGCTACTTCTCGACCTTGATATTCCGTTCCTGGATGCTCTACCTCTGCAATCTCAAGAATCGTGGCTGCAATGTCTTTCACTTGTGATAAGTCATCTGTTTGAGTTCCCGGCTGTAACGCATCTTCACCCTCTAGAAGCGCTTTGGCTGGCTTAACGATAAACGGCACACGGATACCGCCCTCTGCTGTGTAAGCTTTGTACCAAGATAGGCCACCGGTTGAAGCGCTTGCCCACTCAGGGCCAAGTGACACACTGGAGTTCGCCTTGCCCAAGTTTTCAGTCGAATTATCAAAATGATGAGCAGTCCATGTTCGTATCAAATCACTGATATTTTCACCGGTAATATCCGCCGCTTCTGGGCCGTTATCCGCTAGGTACATGATGTAAGTATTATCGTATTCCCCGATTTCTTTCAGGTAATCGACTATCTGACCGACTTGTTGGTCCTGCATTTCCATCATGCCCATCGCGACAGCCATTTTCTTTCCGTACCACTTTTGTTCTTTCTCAGAGAGCGAGTCCCAAGGTCGGCTTAATGCGTTACGATCTGAAATATCGGCGTCTTTTGGAATCACACCCATCTCTTTCATGCGTTCGAAACGGTCTTCTCGAACCGAGTCCCAACCATGTTCAACGTAGTAATCGACTTTATCTTGATAAGCAGACTCAGGCGCTTGCAATGGCAGGTGAATACCGGTGAATGGGACGTAAGCGAAGAAAGGCTTACCGTCGTCTTTTTTGCTGTCGATCATCTTGATGATCTCGTTGGTGTAAACTTGGTCTGAGTACTCGCCTTTGTACTTGTCCTCAACCACTTCACCGTTACGGTAAGTTGGCTCAACTTCGACGCCGGGAATATCCCCTTTTTGCAGCGCATCCGCTGTCGCGGCATTTTTGGCCGGGAACATCATATCTCGATTAAAGTGATTCGAGCCGCCCGCTAAGATACCGTAACTCTCTTCAAAACCTCGATCGTCAGGTAAGAAACCATCGTCGTGCCCCAAGTGCCATTTCCCAGAGAGGTAAGTGTTATAACCACTCTCTTTAAGCAGCGTTGCGACCGTAACCCCTTTCTTGGTGAGGTAACCTTCATAACCCGGCTTGCCAATCGCACCCGGATAGACAGCATAGTCGAAGGTGCCTAGCCCAACCTCGTGGCTATTTGCTCCGGTTAACATCATAGAGCGCGTTACCGATGAGGTTGGTGACGCGTGAAAGTTAGTAAACTTAACCCCCTCTTCAGCCAGCATTAGGTTTGGTGTATCCACTTCTGAGCCATAAGGCTGAGTATCGGCAAAGCCCACATCATCGCCAACAATAACAACAATATTCGGTTTTTCTGATTCAGCCGCAAGAGCAGCACTGCTTGCCGCAGCCATTGCAGTGAAGACTAAAGATTTCTTGAATGTCTGCATAAGACGTTCTCCAATTTCTGTGATTAACTTTTTCTGTGATTAACCTGAGTTAGGATTTGAATTAGTGCGCGGCTTGCGACATCCAATGTAATAAGTCGAGCGCGGGGTCATACTCTTGAGCTGCTGCCATGCCGATCCAGATGACAGCTTCCGCTTGGCTGGCTTGAACGCCACTTCCAGAGATATACATCAACCCAAGCTGTGTTTGAGCTTCAGGGCTACCGTTGTTGGCTGCGGTGACGAACCACTCCGCGGCTTTTTCATCATTCTGTTCTACGCCCTCTCCGCTCAGATATAAGTAAGCGACAGAGATCTGAGCATCCAATTGCCCTTGATAAGCCTCATCCAATAATTGCGCGACATCTTGATGCTGCTGCGATTGATCCATGGTGGCTTCATTCTCAAAGCTCTCACTTCCAAAGCTTGCCTTGGCAAAAAACAGAACAACCAAAACACCCGCCAAACTCACGGTAGTTAAACGTTTATTGAGCATTTATTTCCTCCTCGGGAATAAAGGTCACAACGTCCCTGTTGAATGCGTTAGGTGAAAAGTAGGAATGGCGCGATGATGCACAAGCTTGATAGCAATACGTTTTCAATTTTCATAATTGGCTCTCGAGTAATAGTTGTGAGTGAATCAGGGGCTGAACTAAATGGTCATAAAATTCAGTCGATTAAGGCAGAGACTTAAATCGCTTGCTCAATGATGGTTTCAATCGTCTGTTTCGAGATTGGGTAGAACTGAAAGCAGATGTCTTTTTCAATCGCTTCTGCAATGTTGCTCTTCTCTTGCTCATCAAAGTCCCAGCTGCTGAAACGCTTCATCGCACCGACGCGGGTTTGGAAGTTGTTTAAAAAATCCAACACTCTCTGGTAAACCATCTCATCGGTTCCCGTCGTGTCGACAGAGAACGCTTGAGCTAACTTCGCCGCATTCGGCATATAGAATTCAGGCAGCGCTTCAATCACAACCGGCATTAATACCGTGTTGGCATCGCCATGTGGAATGTGGCTAATCGCACCAAAGGCATGAGCACAGTTGTGAATCGGAATACCGCCTAAAGACGAATAGAAAGCAGAAATCGCCATAGTGCTCGCTTGAAGAAGGTTGCCACGTGCCGTTAGGTTTTCTGGCTCTTTTAATGCCAAGGGTAAGTTTTCAACAATCAATTTTGCAGCCTGAATACCGTAAGCGTCGGTGAATGCATTACTCATTGGCGAGACAATTGCTTCAACAGCGTGTGTTAGTGCATCCATGGCGGTAGAACGAGTCAGGTGAGCTGGCAGCTTAGTGGTCACCGTTGGATCAAGAATCGCGATATCAGCTTCCAATCCCGATGCGACTAGGCTTGCCTTAATGTTTTCATGTTCGTTGTAAAAAACAGCAATCGGAGAGGCTTCTGCGCCCGTACCAGCCGTTGTCGGAACAGCAATGTGGGGCACTCGAATATCTTCATTGTTTGGCCACACATCCATATGACCACCACCTGCAATTACGGTGCGAATGTCATCTATCTTCTTATGAAATGCGTATTTCACACCTTTAGAAGCATCAATCACGCTGCCGCCGCCAACAGACAAGATCGCATCAGCATTGACGCTGTTTGCAAACTCAATGGCTGCGTTGATGTTGTCGCAAGTCGCGTCTGGCGCGATATCGGTGTACACGCCAACAAGCTGAACCGCTTGTTGGTTCGCTTCCTGATTCGCACTCTGGTTTACAAACAACGCCGAGAACTGCTCAACAAAGCCAAGAGACTCCAAACCTTTATCAGAAAAGAGCACGACTCTTTGCGCACCTAAGCGACCAAACAGAGAAGGGATATTTTCAATGCCGTTCTCTTGAGCATGAACAATGGTTTTAAGTTGAAAGTTAAAATTATTGGTTGTCATGGTGTTTACCTCATTTCTAGTTGATGACTAAACAATAACCAAAACAAACCGGTCGGTCTAGAGTGTAAATGTCAAAGATATGTCAATTAAGATCTTTATGGATCATTGCCCCAAAACGAAAAAAGCCCGAAAATGCGGGCTGTAATCATAAGTAAGCTATTGATCATTATAGAAGTGTTATTGACTCACCCTGAGTAAGTCACAAACGGTTAACGATTAACGAAGGTGAGCTGGGACCTTACTCTTATCTCTAGTGAGGTAGTAGTACAGATAAACCAAAGAATAAACGGTCACAAAACCATCGAGCGCAAACACGCCGCTCCAGCCATAGAACCACTCATAATCGTTGATACACACGTTGTATAAGAAGATGCCAACAAACATCGACTTCTCAAATGCGCTGTAAATCATCGTCGAGGTGCGCAGCGATTTGTACTTCGCCGAGAACATCAACAACACACCAATACAGCCAACCATCACACCCCAGTGTTGATAAGTCCCCAGCAAGTACTCTTTGTTTTCCATCATGGTATCGTTGTACGAGAACAGCGTCTGCATACTCCAATCTGGCGCTAGGAAAGTGGAAAAAGCCGTCGCTGTTAAGAAACCGGTAATCATCAAATACGATTTGATCGTACGTTCAAAAAAACGTTCTAACATAAAAGTAACCTCTTAAAATAATTTCGTGAAAATAACTTTTTGAAAAATAAACAGTGTCATACCAACAGTGATTTACTGGCCAAGCATGCCCATCACTGCTGTTTTTAATTCGTTGTCTTCTTTTGAAAACAGATGTTTAACTCGATGATCTAAACCCGTTTCCAAGACTGTTTTGGCGTGGGAGAAAGTCAGGAAACCTTCTTTACCGTGATAGTTGCCCTGACCTGATTCACCAATGCCACCAAACGGCGCATCATCAACCGCTAAATGGAACACACAGTCATTAATACACATGCCACCGGAGTGAACTTGGTGCTTAACCTGAGCCTGTAAACTCAAATCAAAGCTCATCAGGTAGAGTGCTAACGGCCTTGGTTTGCTATTGATGACTTGGAACGCCTCTTCAACATTGCGATACGTAATCAAAGGTAATAATGGGCCGAAAATTTCTTCGTTCATCACTTTGGATGACAGGCTTGGTTCAACAATTAGGTGCGTCACCAAACGATGGTTATCTAAGTCCATCGCTTCGTCATGGCAAGCGACGGTTCGCGTTCCTGCTTGTTGCTCTTCATTCAACAAGCCGACAATACGATCGCATTGACGAGGATTGATTAGGGACGTCAAACTCTCGGAATAGACCCCTTCATCGAACAGCAATTGGTACTGTTTTTTATACTCTTGAATGAAAGATTCAACTTTCCCTTCGGGTAGCAATACATAGTCAGGAGCCACACACACCTGCCCGTTATTGAGGCTCTTACCATAAATGATTCGCTCAACCGCGATATCAATTGGCATGTCTTCTGCAACGATAACCGGTGACTTACCACCTAGCTCTAGCGTGACTGGAGTTAGCGTGTCAGCCGCTGACCTCATCACTTGGCGACCCACTTGGGTTGACCCCGTAAACAGAAGATGATCAAACGGCAACGCCGAAAATGCGGCTGCGATTTCTACCTCACCTTCAACCAAGCACACCTCATCGGATTGGAAGACTTCCGCCAATAGCGCTCTTAATACTTGGTTCGTCGCTGGGGTAAATTCACTCATCTTGATCATGGCGCGATTGCCCGCTGCCAACGCCGAAATAAGCGGGCCGACGGATAACATGATCGGGAAGTTCCACGGAGCAATGATCCCGACAACGCCTTTGGGTTGATAAACCACTTCAACACGAGAGGTTGAAAGCAAAGGGCCGGAATGACGAATCGAAGATGTCGACCAATGAGGTAAACACTCAATGCTGTGATCAATATTTCCGATGCAAGGCAATATGTCGGCCATTAAAGTGTCTTGTCGACTGCGGTGACCATAGTCCTCACTCACGGCTGAACACAAACGATCTGTGTAATCGATAAGCGCAGATTTAAGTGCAAGCAACTGCTCAATTCTCACCGATACCGCTGGCATCGGGTTCTGTGCAAAAGCTCCCTGCATGTTGTTCAACGTCATGGTCATTTGTGTTGGCGTCAATTCGTGTTTCATACATCACCTCGTGGTTAAGATGAGCACACAATAATACGCAACAGACCGGTCGGTCTAGCGTTTTTTTGTCAGAGAATAGTCAATGGAGTTTTGATGACAATCCAATGAGGCGGCTACAAACGGGGCAAAAAGTCAGGGGAATTTAAAATAAGAAGGCGTAACTAACACGCAGGGCAAATAGAGATTTTAAATGGCAAGATCAAAAATGGCCGCTTAATGCGACCATTTAATAATTACTTAAGTTATTGTTCTAAAAAACAATTTAAAATTAACGTTAACTCTTGGCTACGTTTGCAATGCCTTCAAGCTGAAGTACTGGAGCGGCGTCGATGTCTTCTGCGTTCATCATTGATGATACTCGCTGCATTGAAGAAAGCAGTAAGCTTTGCTCCCACGGCTCTAGGTTTTGGAATTTTTTAACGAAGTTATCTTGCAGCGGTGGCGGCGCATTGTTTAGCAACTCTTGACCTTTTTCAGTCAGGTTTGCGTGTACTTTGCGTCGGTCTGACGAGCTGCGAACACGTTGTACATAGCCATTCAGTTCCAAGCGATCGATGATCGTGGTTGTGGTGGCTTGGCTTACATTGGTGTGATTAGACAATTCTTTGATCGTCACATTACCCATTTCTTGGATTGCTCTCATTAAGATTAATTGAGGGCCAGTCAAACCATACTCTTTACTCAGCTTTTTCGAATGTAAATCGATAGCGCGAATAATTTGGCGAATAGCGACCAGGATTTCGTCATGTTTGTCCAAGATGCAGACCTTTGTACTAATATACTGTGAATGGTTTTACAGCGTCGAAGCGATGATATGTCCTGATTATTTACGTCAGGTGAGCTCGAATTACACTGTAAATTGATAAATTACTTCATTGATTTTTCCGCATTGTACTGATGTTCATACTATTCTCAATCTTTTCTATACCACTAAACTTGCGTGGTACGGCACTTTTACTTAATGAAGGGGAAATGAAAGCTTCAATGAAGGTAAAAATAGTGAGTCAGAGAATACAAGTTCAAAGAATAATATATTTTAATAATCATAGAGGTAGAGAGACTTAACCCTCTCCACCTAATAAAAAACCAGCCCTAATCGCCAAACTGGAAAACGAAATTTTACGCGGCTGTATTCATCTGAAAATTACCCGTTAGTGCGTTGTAAAACTCGCTGTTATCCAGAATACCGACCAGTTGATTGTCTTCCACCAGCAAAATCGGGTGATTACTTAGCTGTTTCAGTTTAATCGCATCACGCATGCCAATTTCCGGGCTTGCCACAACTACACTCGACTCGTTGATCGCAGTTAAGTCGTCAGACTCACTCCACTCAACAAGCGCCAAAGCAGATTCACCTTTCACAGATAAAGCACCTTCGCTCTGTTCAATCCAGAGATCTTTAGAATCGCAAATCTTCCAGCTTTCATTCTCTTGCGTCAGTGAATCAAGAGGCTGCATCAAAGAGCGACCTTTAAGTACATTCAGTGGGTTGGTGTGAGCAACGAAGTCTTTTACGTATTCTGTTTTTGGCGTCAATACGATCTCTTCAGGCTTACCGTGTTGAATCAGTGTGCCGGACTCCATGATCGCGATGTTGTTACCAATCTTCAGTGCTTCATCTAGGTCGTGACTCACGAACAGAATCGTTTTGTTGAGTTTGTTTTGCAGTGTGATCAGTTCATCTTGCAGCTGAGCACGAATCAATGGATCAAGCGCCGAAAACGGTTCATCCATCAGCAGAATGTCGGTGTCCATTGCAAACGCACGCGCCAAACCAACACGTTGCTGCATACCGCCAGAAAGCTCATGCGGATACTTGGTTTCCCACTCTGCCAAACCCACCATTTCAAGTTGTTCACGCGCTTTAGCACGACGAACATCTTTGGCTACGCCTTGCATTTCTAGACCAAACGCCACGTTATCTAACACGTTTAACCAAGGCATTAGGGCAAATTTTTGGAACACCATAGAAACGCGGTGAGTACGAAGATGACGCAAGGTCGCTTCGTCGCACTGTTCACCTAAATCAACCTGCTTGTCTCCATCTTTGATCGCCAATGAGCCACGGCTGATCTCATTCAGGCCGTTAACTGCGCGAAGCAAAGATGATTTACCAGAACCAGACAAACCCATCAATACACAAATCTCGCCTTCTTCCACCGTCAGCGACACATTGTCTACGCCAACCACTTGGCCAGTCTCATCAATGATCTCTTGGCGAGTTTTACCTTGGTCGAGTAGCTCAAGCGCTTGTTTCGATTTATTACCAAACACAACATCGAGATTCTTAATGGTAATCGCGTCCATTGTCTTTTTTTCCTGAGAGTTAGACATGATTAAGCTTCCTTCTGGTTTGGTGTTTTACACAAGCGATCAAGAATGATAGCGACTAATACAATCGCCAACCCGGCTTCAAAACCTTGTGAGATGTTCACTGTGTTCAATGCACGAACAACAGGTTTACCAAGTCCGTCAGCTCCGACAAGGGCGGCGATAACCACCATCGAAAGCGACAACATAATACATTGGGTTACACCCGCCATGATGCTTGGTAAGGCAGCCGGTAATTCGACCTTCATCAGCAATTTCATGCGGCTGGCACCAAACGCTTTACCCGCTTCAATCAACTCTTCAGGCACTTTAGTGACGCCTAAGTAGGTTAAACGAATCGGTGCAGCTATCGCGAAAATAATGGTAGAGATTAAGCCAGGAACAATACCCAAGCCGAATAGAACCAGAGTTGGAATCAGATAAACGAAAGTTGGGACTGTCTGCATCAAATCAAGAATTGGACGCAAAACTGTATAGAGCCAAGGACGGTGAGCAGCCATGATGCCAACCGGTACGCCAATTAATACGGAAATCGTTGTCGCCGCAAAGACGAGAACAAAGGTTTCCAGCATTTCTTGCCAATAGCCGAGGTTAAGAATAGTCAGCAGTGCTGCGACCACAAAGATCACTAGCGAAGGTTTACGGTGTAAGTACCACGCAATCGCAGCGGTCATCACGATTGGCAGAGCAGGCGGCATCCACTTAAATACATCGACTAAAAACATAATGACGGTTTCTAGAAAAATCGAAATAGCGTCAAAGAATCCTGCTGCGTTGATTGTTAGCCAATCAACACCCGCTTCCATCCATTGTCCGACAGGGATTTTGTTTTCCGTAATAAAATTCACAATATTGCCTTTTATTATGGGTGGACTACTTCAAACCAATCGATAAATTGGTAAGCCCACCTTTATTATTTATGTAGCTGTTGAGATGGGTAGAACTAAGCTTTAACTTGCTTTAGGTATTCAGTAACGGCTTGAGTCGCTGATTCACCTTTATGCGTTTTTACGTTGTCTAACCAAGCTTCAACTTGTTGAGGGTTGTTGTTCAACCACTGTTGAGCCGCTTTTTCTGGCTTCACTTTTTGGTTAAGAATCTCTTCCATCAACTGGTTTTCCATCTCAAGAGTGAATTCTAGGTTTTGTAGAAGTTGACCGACGTTTGCACACTCAGACAGGTAGTTTGAACGAACGTTGGTGTAAACATTCGCGCCACCGTAGTTAGGGCCGAAGAAGTCGTCACCGCCTGAAAGGTATTCCATCTCAACATTGCTGTTCATCGGGTGCGGAGCCCAACCAAGGTAAACAATCCATTGGCTACGACGTGCTGCGCGTGACACTTGAGACACCATGCCCGCTTCGCTTGATTCCACTAAGCTGAAATCTTTCAAGCCAAACGCGTCAGAATCAATCATTGATTGGATTAGGCGGTTACCGTCGTTACCCGGTTCGATGCCATAGATGCGGTCTTTAAATTTGTCGGCATGTTTTGCTAGGTCTGCGAAGCTTTTCACACCAGAGTCGTACACGTATTTTGGTACCGCTAGTGTGTATTTTGCGCCTTCAAGGTTGGCACGAACGGTTTCAACCGTGCCCTCTTCACGGTACTTAGCAATATCGCCTTCCATGGTTGGCATCCAGTTACCTAGGAATACGTCAATATCGCCGTTCGCCATTGAAGAGTATGTCACCGGTACTGAAAGTAGGTCGGTTTTGGTTTTGTAACCAAGGCCTTTTAATAGTTCGGAAGTAACGGCGGTTGTAGCGGTAATGTCAGTCCAGCCTACATCAGCGAATCGAACGTTTTCACATTGCTGCGGTTCAATAGAAGCGTTAGCGCCAAATGCAAATGAACTAATGGCTAATGTTGCTAATACCTTTTTTGTAGCGGTTTGTTTATGTTGAGTCGTCATAATGATTCCTTTTTATCTTTCCTTTTTCTGCCCTAACTCATACTAATCAGGGCAGTTTTGCTGACTTTTGACTAATTTTGGTTGTTACTTTTTATTATTTTTATCTCAATAACAGAGGCTTACGCTTCTCTTACTGGTTTATTGATTCTTTGCTTCTCTTGCCATTCAGGTGCAATCCACACTGGAACGTCCTGCTTTTTGAGCATTGGATTGCCCAAAATCAAATCGGAAGCACGCTCAGCCACCATAATGGTCGGGGCGTTCAAGTTTCCGTTTGGAATAACAGGGAAAACAGATGAGTCGACAACGCGCAGATTATCAATACCGCGAACACGACACTCTTCATCAAGCACTGCCATTGGATCATCATCAGCGCCCATTTTGCAGCCACATGAAGGGTGATACGCACTTTCCACGTTCTGCTTAACCCATTCGTCGATTGCTTCATCGGAAGTCACACTTAGACCCGGCTGAATCTCTTCACCTCGGTAAGCATCCATTGCTGGTTGAGACAAGATCTCACGCGTTAGACGAATACAATCGCGCCAATCTTGGCGGTCTTGCTCAGTCGAGATGTAGTTGAAAATGATCTCTGGCTTGGCATGCGGGTCAGCAGAAGTGATCGCAACCGTACCGCGACTCTCTGGCTTATTAGGCCCAACGTGTACTTGGAAACCGTGACCATCAAAGGCCGCTTGTCCGTCGTAACGCATTGCTGCTGGTAGGAAGTGATATTGAATATTTGGCCACTTCAATCCTTTACGAGAGCGAATGAACGCACACGATTCAAAGTGGTTAGTGGCACCAAGGCCTTTACGAGTCAGAATCCATTCCGCGCCAATCATGCCCTTACTGACCAAGCCAAGCTTGCTGTTGAGCGTGATCGGTTCGTTGCAGTGATATTGGAAGTACACTTCTAAGTGATCTTGAAGGTTTTCACCGACGCCATTCAGTTCGTGTTTCAGCTCAACGCCGGCCTTTTCAAGCACGGCTTTCGGGCCGATACCAGAAAGCTGAAGCAGTTGAACAGAACCGATAGAACCCGCAGAAGAGATCACTTCTTTGTTCGCCACAGCCACTTGGGTATTGCCTGACTTTTCAAACTCGACACCAACCGCTTTCAAGCCCGATAGACCTTCTGAGTCTTGCGCTTCAAGTAAGAAACGACGCGCCACGATACCCTTCTTCAAGGTTAGGTTTGAACGCTTCAATGCACGGCGTAGATAAGCGTTAGAGGTTGAGGCTCTAACACCCTTGTCTACCGTCATATGCATAGTGCCGAATCCTTCTTGCTGGTAGCCGTTGTAATCGTTTGTTTCTGGGTAACCGGCATCTTTACCTGCATCGATGAACGCTTGGTAAAGCGGGTTGAGCTCCATATCGTTACCGTTACAAGTGCCGACAGGGCCATTGTCACCACGGTATTCATCACCGCCTTTGTTCCATGATTCAGCACGGCGGAAGTAAGGTAAGCATGCTTGGTAGTTCCAACCCGCTGCGCCCTCTTCTTCCCATTGGTCAAAATCACACGCGTGGCCACGAACATAAACCATCCCGTTGATCGATGAGCTGCCGCCTAACACTTTGCCACGTGGGCAGTGCAGTTCACGTCCATCAAGACCCGGTTCTTTCTCTGTTTCAAATTGCCAAGCGTACTTTTCAGTATTCATTGGGTAAGAAAGCGCGGTTGGCATCTGGATAAAAATACTCTTATCCGTGCCACCAGCTTCCAGTAATAAAACGCTATGTTCACCGCTTTCCGTTAGCCTATCCGCTAACACACAGCCGGCCGAACCCGCGCCGACGATAATATAATCGTAGCGTTGTTCCATGTTTTGATTTCCCTGAGATGAGTCAGTAGGGCTAGCTCTGTTAAGCTAACCCATAAAATTGAGTGTTACGCTTTAGGCATAAGGGCTGGCGTAGTCGCCAAGTTCAATAAGAATGCTCTTAGTCTGCGTATAATGAAGTAGGGTTTCTGGTCCATTTTCACGGCCAATACCCGAAAGCTTGTAACCACCAACAGGCATTTCTGCCGGTGAGTCACCCCACGTATTAACCCAACAAATACCCGCCTGCATTTGGTGAATAACACGGTGCGCACGAGAAAGGTTTTGCGTGAACACACCAGCCGCAAGGCCGTATTTGGTGTCGTTTGCACGGCGAATCACATCGTCTTCGTCCGAAAACTTCAACACTGACATCACAGGGCCGAAGATCTCTTGTTGAACGTGAGGCATGTTGTCTTCGCAATCAACAAACACGGTTGGGATAACAAAGTTGCCGTTTTCGAGGCCGTTATCTGTCACTTGATAGCCGCCCGTCAGCAGAGTTGCGCCCGACTGCTTAGCTAGCTCAATTGCTTCAAGGACTTTTGAAAGGTGTTCTTTAGAAATCAACGCGCCGATCTGAGTCTCCATGTCCATTGGGTTACCAATGATCAGCTTCTCAGTGCGTGTTTTAAGTTGATCGATGAATGCGTTGTAGATGTTTTCGTGTACATAAACACGGGTACCGTTAGTACACACTTCGCCTTGGGTGTAGAAGTTAGCCACCATCGAAGCGGAAACTGCATCATCCAATTTCGCATCATCAAACACGATCATTGGTGACTTTCCGCCAAGTTCCATGGTGACTGATTTCAGCGTCTTAGCGCTATCCGACATTACCGCTTTACCGGTACCGGTTTCGCCCGTGAACGACACTTTCGCGATGTCTGGGTGCGCCGTTAGCATCTGACCAACACGGTAATCGCCCTGAACCACGTTAAACACGCCATCAGGAAGACCAGCTTCAGTAAAGATTTCTGCAAGCTTGAGCGCCGTTAGCGGCGTTTCTTCTGAAGGTTTGAAAATCATCGCGTTACCCGCAGCCAATGCCGGAGCCGACTTCCACATCGCGATTTGAATTGGGTAGTTCCACGCGCCAATGCCCGCACAAATGCCTAGCGGTTCGCGGCGAGTGTAGAAAAATTGAGATTCGCTCAGCGGTTGTTGGTCGCCTTGTAGCGTTGGTGCCAAGCCAGCAAAGTATTCAATAACATCAGCACCAGACGCCACATCCACTTCAATTGCTTCTTGCAGCGGCTTGCCCGTATCAACAACCTCAAGGTTTGCAAGGTCATTATTTCGAGCTCTAAGTATTTCCACTGCCTTCAACAGAATGCGGCTGCGTTCCACAGCGGTCATTGCAGACCATACCGCAAACCCGCGTTTCGCAGATTCAATAGCACTGTCGACATCTGCTGAAGATGCTTGGCCTAAGGTCGCGATAGGTTCACCGTTGGCAGGGTTAATGCTATCAAAGGTTTCACCAGAGGTTGCTTTAACCGCTGCGCCATCGATGTATAACGAGTTCATTTCCATTTGAGATTCTGACTTAATTATTGTTATTAGACTCTACTGGTCTAGTTTGAATTTTGGGTGTAAGTATTGGTCGTTCTAGTGCTGTTCTAGTTCTAACACTGCGTTCTATTTGGTACTGCACGAGTAGAACGTCAGTTGTTTATCTAGATAATCATTGATGATGGCACGCGCCTTTTGAGCATCGATACCATCTGGGTTTAGTGTGCCTCTCAGCCACAAACCATCAATCAGAGACGCAATCCCGTGAGCAACGAGATCCGCTTGTTCATGATTCAAAATACCTTTCAACTCAAGACGTAAGTGTGAAATCAAACGTTTTTCATTCACACGTTGCAGTCTTTTCAGCTGCTCGTCATGCATTGAATATGACCAAAATGCCAACCACGCCTTCGCGACCTTATTTTCTGCTTGGTAACCTTCGAAGTTACCATCGATGATCGCGTTGATTCTCTGTTGGTGAGCATCAACAGGAAGTGCTTTTAGTGACGTGGTGATGGTATTAGAAAGTTGGCGAAGGATTTCACGCATGGTCTCTTCGAGCAGCCCATGCTTCCCGCCAAAATAGTGATTAATAATGCCAGTGGAGACTCCCGCTTCTTTGCTGATCAACGCAATACTCGCGGCATGCAAACCCACTCGATCAATCACCGTCATGGTGGCTTGAACAAGCTGTGGTTTACGTATATCAGGCATCCCAACCTTCGGCATTTCTCAGTCCTTTTATTTTATATTGAACGTTCAGTTAAATATAAAATGACAGAAATTTAGTTAGTGTTCAAATGATTATTTAAAACAAACCCGTAACAATACAGCATTCAAATCAACAAAAACCATTATAAAACAATAAATTAAATATCATTTAGAGCACTAACGAAAACAATTAAAGATTTGAGGTGTGATAGTTATTGGTCAAATGTTTTTGCTTAGAAAGTTCAAGAATCAATCAGTGAGAGTCCTTGTAGAAACTTTTTGGGGAGGGAGTGGAAAGGAAGTATCAAGGAATTTTCATACTGAAATTTAAGACAAGGAAATCCACAATCAACACAGGTAACGAATCAAAAAATGAACAAAAAAGGTTGGTGACAACAGCGTCATCACCAACCTTCTCAGTCGTTTCTAATGTTATTGCAAGCCTAAACTACTCAATGCGAGTGATGAAGTCGTATTTATCTGACTCAGCCTTAGTCACCCAGTGTTCGCCAGAAGCCGGAGCAGAATCCAACGTGAAGATATAGAAGTCGATTCCTTTGTCTCCCATTACCTTTTTAAAGTAGGTCGCTTGCTTGCGATGGCTTTCGTTCGTGTATGGGAAGTCTTTGGCTGTTTTATCATCCTCAGCCCAACTGTGCACACCAACCTGCTTATTAAGCTCAATGGCTTTAGTGGTATCTGCTCGTTGCAAAACTCGTGGGTTACCCGCAGCGAAAAGATCCGTGCCGCCAGAGAACACCGAGCCCGTAGGCGTTACGATCGTCGTCATGTTGTTACTGTGGATCATGCGACCGGTGTACATATTGATATCATCGTCGGCACTTCCACCAATATGGTTGGTAAACTTCAACGTCATCTCACTGCCTTGATACAATTTCACGATATCAAAAAGCTGAGAATAGGTTGATGCGCCTAGAGTGGAAGTAATGCGATCAACAGCGCCAGTCTCGTTGAGCACATCACGGTAAAAAGCGTTGAAAGCAAACGAGGTGGTTATCGTTACCTTGTTCCCACTTTTAGTGTTACTCAGAATGGTAGACCCAAGGCTAGTCACGTATTGAACCCGTTCATTGTGATACTCAAGCTCGACGGGCTTATGAGTATTCGTCGTCGTGTTAATTAACGTGGTGTCATTGCCGATTGAGCGTTGAGCCGCACCACAATCAAACACGTCCAAACCCTTGCTCTCTGTGTAGATACCGCAGCTATCAAATCCTGCATCAGGGAGGTACAGATCCACACTTTGACCTAAACTATCCGCAAGCCTAACCACTTTTTGCTTATCACTAATATCTTCCGCAAACAGAACGATTTCATACTGCACACCGTTGTAATCAAGTTTTATGGATTCTTGGACCTCTTGTCGCTCTTTATACAACTCACCCAGTTTCGCTGATGAAAATACGTAATCCGCTTGAGGTTTTGCTTGCACTTTGGTGGCAGCTTTACCTGAGTTAGAGCTTGAATTACAGCCCGCTAACAGAATCAAAGGTAACGCCAGTAATGCATTTCTATAGTCGTTCATACCGTTATTCCCAAAATGTTTGATGAGAAAATTCTATTGTTTAGCGCTGAATTTATCTGTCGTGGAAATGTATGAGAATGTCGAGCCTATTTGAACGATGTTTTTTATTTTCCTATAAATGCCAATTCATCATTGAACTAACTTATAAAGTGTTTAATCATTCGCTTTAGGTATTTGGCGAAGCATCTGAACTTATATGCAATAGCGTATAATCGTAATGGTTCATCACGACGAAGACTCGCTCACCTAATCTCAATAAGTGAAACGCACGACAAGGCTGATAATGGAATGACAAAACCTAAAATGATCATCGTGGAAGACGATTTGAAACTTCAGAAAATGTTGCAGGACTACTTCGTCGCGCAAGATTTTGATGTCACGGTGTTGGACGATGGCAGTGATGCCGCACACACCATCCTCACGGAGCAACCTGACATCGTACTGCTGGATTTGATGCTTCCTGTAACTGATGGACTTACAATCTGCCGACAGACGCGTACGCACTATAAAGGTAAAATCTTGATGCTCACTGCTAGCGATGACGACTTTGACCACGTCGCTGGTTTAGAGACAGGGGCTGATGACTATGTCACCAAGCCAATCAAACCAAGAGTTCTGCTGGCCAGAGTTCGTTCGCTATTACGCCGCCAAGACACCAATACCGCTTCAGTCGATGACTCAGACACCCTTCAGTTCGATCAACTCGTTCTGAAAAACACTTATAAGAAGTGTGAACTTTATGGTGCGGTTTTATCACTCACTGACAGCGAGTTTGACCTACTTTGGTTATTGGCAAGCAACCCAGACACGCCGTTATCTCGTGACTACTTGACGCAAACATTGCGCGGGATTGAGTACGACGGAATAGACCGGACGATTGACAACAAGGTTGTACGTCTAAGGAAGATTTTGGGCGACGACCACACACCAGCAGAGAAAATTCAGACCATTCGCGGTAAAGGCTACTTATTTGTTTCGACCGCCTGGCGTTAACCTCGCTCAATACGAGCGTAATAGAGAGAGCGATTATGCGACGTATCTTTTTGGAGTCCCTATTAGGGCTGTTAGTTTGCTTCATGGCCGGCCTTGTCGCCTACGAGATTAGCGTCTATCAGCTCAATACCGACTACGAATATGTACTGGAAGATTACGAAGCGACTGCCCACCAGCAATTGATCGAAAATATCGCTAAAAATCAGGGTCTTGAAGCTGCTCATCAAGCGATAAACCAATTTGTAGAAACCACACGAAATAAACTGGTTACGTTCAGCCCAGACGATGAAATACCAGGCCCCGTTTCAGAGTTCTTCAGTACCAATCCGAATACCTTTATCTTTCACGATGATGAGCGTGACCTATGGTTTCGCTTAGCAAGCAGCGACAATACCTATCACTACCTTCCCAACAGTGAAGCGTTCGTTAGGCAAAAAATTGAGTTGGAGGATGACCTCATTTGGTTGTTCTTTTTAGCGAGCTTTATCTTATATGGCTTGTGTCATCTATTTATTATCTTCCGCCGAGTCAAAAAGCTTGAGTCTGCCACTCTGCGTTTTGCTGAAGGGGATCTCTCCACACGAGCCGAGACTTCAAGCGGTGTTGCGATTGGTTCACTGAACAAATCCTTCAACCTGATGGCCGACAGAATTCATCGCTTAGTTGAAAGTAATCGCTCACTCACTAATGCTGTCGCTCATGAACTGCGCACGCCAATATTCCGTATTCAGTGGCAAGCTGAAATGTTGAAAGACACCCAGCTAAACGCAGAGCAAGAAAGCACGATTGAGAGTATTGTCGAAGACACGGAAGAGATGGAAAAGATGGTCGATGAACTATTGTATTACGCCAAACTCGATAGCACTGACCTAGAAAACTTAAAAAAGCCATTAGAGATTCGAGACTTTCTCGACCACGCAATGGCGCGTTGGAACAAAGACACTCAGCTCAACATCGACCTATCGCTACCAGAGCAACCTAGCTCAATAATGGCGGATGAAACGCTATTTAACCGAGCACTAGATAACCTAGTGCGTAACGCAATGAAATTCGCACGTTCGCAAGTGTCGATTGAAGCAAGCGTGCATCAAGATAAGCTACAGATCGCGGTACATGATGATGGTGATGGCGTGGCACAAGAACATCAAGCTCGCCTGTTCGAACCCTTTTACGTTGGCGACAAAGCGCGTAACAAGGCCAAGAGCGGCCATGGTTTAGGGCTGTCTATCGTCGAAAAGATCTGTGCTCAACATAACGCGACCGTAGAGGTTGGTCAGAGCCAAACCTTAAAGGGGGCGGTATTCACCATAACCATTCAGCTATGTAATGATTCAACTGACAAACCCATACAGTAACGACAAAACACCTCTGGAATAATGTTCAACATCGGTCGGGAGATGCTGTCTCCCAATGAACCTATTGAATCTAAATTCCAATCTTTCTTAAGGTGTTTGTATGAAAAAGTTATTAGTTGTTTTAGGCATTGTTTCTCTAGCGGGTTGTTCTGGTATCAGCCACAACGAAGAAGTGTACACAGCGCACGCAGAGAGCTTCAACATTGTCGGTTTCCAAGTGCCAGGTAACACTCAAGACCGCGCAATGGAATTAGTACCTGAAGGTGCAACGGTTGATACGATTCGCTCAACAAACTCTGATACGAGCTCTGTTCTGGGTATCATCAACCGTATTATCGGTATCGACTACGTACAAGTTGGCGGTAAAAAGCAGTAATTCGCTATAGTGACGTTAGCCACGTACCATAATTAAGTGTCGCAGTTGCCTACCTATATTCAGTAGCCTACACAAACTAAGTTAATCTAAGCCAGTGACCCGTCGCTGGCTTTTTTCATCCAGCAGATTTTGTGCTCTGTGCCAAACAAGTGCCCGATTCCCCTTCCCTCTTTTAACTAACAATTCGAAAAATAAGCCGAAAAGTCTTCGATTTCTTATCAAAATTGCCCCTAAATTCGCTAAATGGCCTTCTGTTTAAAGTGACACTTTCAAATCGTTGATCCTTCTATCAACCCAGAATCCGTTAATTGAGGCACAGATCAATTTACTCGAAAATCTTAATTTCCAAGAGAAATAAACACTTAATAAAAGTGTCATGATTTTATAAATAAACATATAGGTGCGTTCAAAAATAAACAGAAATGATAACTATCTGTAAATACGAGAAATATAAGTTTCATAAATAAAAGAGATCATTGCCATGCTACTAATTAATCAGATCGAATGATGTAAATTCGCTGTGATTAATTTGTTACGTTTTCTTGGATTTTACATGGAAAGAGAAAACAACAATGAAAATAAGAAAACGTTTAGTTGCCGTTGCTATAGCCAGTGCTATGTCTTTGTCAGTGCATGCAAGTGAATCCGTTCAAATCGATCAACCGATCAACTTTACTAGCTTCTCTGGGTTAAACGCTCAGTTAGGAGTCAGTAACGCCTCTAGCTTCAAGATGGTGAAAGAAGTAAACCTGAAAAAGCGTGGTATCTATAAAGTTAAGATCCAGCAGAACATCTGGGGAACACCGGTATGGGGACATTACCTAAATGCCACCCAAAGTGTCCAAGGTGGCGCACTTAAGTCCGTTCAAGGTCGCTACCTTAAAACAACGACCTTAGAGCGATCTTTTGTTAAGCCATCAATCAACAGCGCTCAAGCGGTTGAACTCGCAAGTAAAGATCTAAAGACTCAAGGCTTAACCAGCAAATCTCTAGACAACGTTCAACATCAGCTATTTATCTATCAAGGCTCTGTGAAGCAAGGCATCGGACAGCAAAGCGTAGATAAAACACGACTAGTGTACGTTGTCTCTTACCTAGTAGAAGGCAGTGAACAGCCGACTCGACCGTTCACCATGCTAGACGCGCACACAGGCGAAGTCATCGACCGCTGGGAAGGTATTGCCCATGCTCAGATCGGTACTGGCCCTGGCGGCAACGAAAAAACCGGCATGTACGAATACGGCACCGACTACCACTACCTTGATGTTCAAGAAGTGGGCACAGAGTGTGTAATGGAGTCTGAAAATGTCGTTACCGTTGACCTTAATGGCGCGACCGACGGCGACACCACTTACAGCTATGAATGTCCTCGTAACGAATATAAAGCCGTGAACGGCGCATTCTCACCACTCAACGATGCCCATTACTTTGGCAACATCGTGTTCGATATGTATAAAAACTGGTTCGACACAGCGCCACTCTCCTTCAAGCTCATGATGCGTGTTCACTACGGTGAAAACTACGAGAATGCATTTTGGGACGGCAGAGCCATGACCTTTGGTGATGGGGAGAGCTTCTTTTACCCGCTTGTTAGCCTAGATGTATCAGCCCATGAAGTGAGCCACGGTTTCACTGAGCAAAACTCAGGTTTGATATACGCAAACCAATCCGGCGGTATGAACGAAGCCTTCTCGGACATGGCGGGTGAAGCGGCTGAATACTACATGAAAGGCACCAACGACTGGATGGTCGGACGCAATATCTTTAAAGGCGAAGGTGCACTGCGTTACATGGACGATCCATCACGCGATGGCTCTTCAATCAACAATGCATCCGAGTACTACGATGGCTTAAACGTGCACTACAGCTCTGGCGTGTTCAACAAGGCGTTCTACCATCTTGCAACCACACAAGGTTGGGATACCAAGAAAGCGTTCGAACTGTTCGTGTTAGCCAACCAGATCTACTGGTCTGAAAACAGCGACTTCTGGCAGGGTGCTTGTGGCGTGAAAAACTCAGCAACCGACCTTGGCTACAGTGCCGATGATGTTGTTTCTGCGTTTAACTTAGTGGGTGTGTCACCGTGTAGCGAACCACCACTTCCACCAGAACCGGAATACCAACGCCTTGAAAACGGTGTTGAAGCCGCAGTTGCTGGTGAAACAGGCTCAAAAACTTACTTCGATATCGAAGTACCAGAAGGCCAAGACAAGCTAACGATTGATCTTGCTGTGTCTACTGGTGATCCGGATATGTATGTTGGTCTAGATTATGCGCCAAGCTCTCAAGAGAATATCTGTAAGAGTGAAAGCGTAACCGATGAAGTATGTGTAATTGAAAACCCAACAGCTGGTCGCTACACGGTGAACATTCTGGGTTACTCAGATTACGCAGGTGCAAATCTGAAAGCATCGTACGAATCAGGCAATGCTAACGTACCGCCCGTTTCTTCTTTCGAACACACGGTCGTAGGCAAAGAAGTAGAGCTGCGTAGCACAAGTTCGGACAGCGATGGCCAGATCGTCTCTTACCAATGGAACCTAGGCGATGGCAACACGCAAACAGGTGAAGTGACTCGTTATACCTACGCTGAAGCTGGTGACTACGTGGTAACGCTAACCGTGACTGACGATGCAGGCGTTACAACATCGACAAGCAAGTCGATCACGATTGAAGGTGATTCAGCGGAAGGCTTCCCACTAAAACTGAAGTTTGGTAACAAAAACCCGAACGGCAAAGCTCGCGTTAAGCTGGCATGGGATTACGACACCAACGACTACTTCGTGATTAAGCGCAATGGCAAGAATGTTGGTGCAACAGACTTCAACTCATACGTCGACAAGTTCCGTCATAACGGAACAGTAGATGTGGAGTACCAAGTGTGTACCTCAAGCGATATCTGTTCAGAAACCAAGCTTTACCGTTTCATTAAAACTCAATAATCGAAAGTAGATGCAGGGCTCCTTATAGGAGCCCTTTTCGCTATTTGGCTAATGATCTATTTAGCGAATGAAACGTCTACATGAAAAACCTACGCATTACACAAAAATCGAACCCATCAACATAACAATACTCACCATAAAAAGGACGACAAATGGCTATTCAAAAAAGCATGCTAGCTTTAGCTGTGCTCGGGGGATCGTTAACCCTAATCAACAGTACTGCGGCTTACGCATCCCTAGGTATCACACCACCAGCGAACGAAGAGGTTTGGATCACCACCGATGCTGACGCACAACATATTATGACTCAACATGGCGCAACGGTTTACCCAGGCGTGACAGGAAACAAGCATTCCATCGTCGCGAAAATCAACCAGAAAGAGCTCGCGAAGCTCTCCAGCTACATGCACGAAGAAACTCACCGTTGTGGTGGCTACATGGTGCACGAAGACAAAGCAAGCGCACTCAAAGCCGCAGCGATGCCATTGACAATGAGCACCTTCGAAAAGCCGGTGATCAGCCATCAAGACACAGTGAACGACCTACTCGCTCAGGTCGAGCCGAACAACATGGTCACGACCATAGAAAATCTAACCAACTTCACCAACCGTTTTTATACTACTTCTACTGGTGTTGCTGCTTCGGATTGGCTTTTAGAGCGTTGGGAAACAGAAATTAAAGATGTGCCGTATGCGTCTGCACGCCAAATCACACATGCTGAATATCCGCAAAAATCTGTTGAAGTGACACTGCTTGGCGCGAAATATCCTGCAGAGATCGTCGTGGTTGGCGGACACCTTGATTCAACGGTTGGTTCTTGGACAAGCGAAGGCACCATCTCACCAGGAGCCGATGATGATGCGTCAGGCATTGCAACGGTAACAGAGTCGCTTCGCCTGATGATCGCCAGTGGTATTCAGCCAGACAAGACCATTAAATTTTATGGTTATGCAGCCGAAGAAGTGGGATTGAGAGGCTCACAAGATGTCGCCAACGCTTTAAGAGATGAGCAAGCCAACGTTGTATCGGTATTGCAATTAGACATGACCAACTACAACGGTTCAGCGCACGATATCACCTTCATCACAGACTACACCGACAGCAACCTCACCGCCTATTTAAGCGAGCTGATCGACACTTACGCGAGCGACATCAGTTACGGTTTCGATGATTGTGGCTATGCCTGTTCTGACCACGCCTCTTGGCACAATGTTGGCTACCCAGCCGCCATGCCATTCGAGAGCATGTTCAACGACTACAACCCAAGTATTCATACCCAGCACGACACGCTTGAGAATTCCGATCCAACGGCGACACACGCGACCAAGTTCGCCAAACTGGCCATTGCTTACCTTGTCGAAACCAGCCTTGATTCGCCCGTTGCAGGCCCTAAAGAGCTGCAAAATGACGTGCCTGTTGAAGGACTTACTGCAGGATATGGTGAAGAGCAGTTCTTCACATTTACGACTCAAAGTGCAGGTCAGTTAACAGTAACGTTAACCGGCCCTCGAAGTGGCGATGCCGACCTTTACGTGAAACACAACGGCAACGTATCGAAAGCGAGCTACGATTGCCGTCCATACCAGAACAGCAGCAACGAACAGTGTGTATTAGACATGCCTGCGGGGGAATTCAACATCATGGTGCGCGGCTACCGTAACTTTAACGATGTCACCATCGTCGCTAACTTCGTTCCTGATTGGCTTTAAGGTTGGTTAATTGACTAACAATTAAACCTAGCAAACACGGCTAAAACTAAAAATCCGCAAGCCCACGATCATAAATAGATTGGAGCTTGCGGATTTTTTATTGTCTTCGGAGAGCATCTCAACTTAATAACCTTTAGTTATCATCAAGCCGTCTTTTTCATTACCTTGCCACAGATGTACTCACCAATCGGCATTGCAGAGGTCGCAGCCGGTGATGGCGCGTTACATACATGTAAGCTTCTTGGGCTTTCGGCAAACAGGAAATCATGGACCAAGGTGCCATCCTTCAGTACCGCTTGAGCACGAATCCCAGCAGGATAAGGCTTAAAATCATCAACCGTAATACTCGGGCAGTATTTGTTCACTAGCTTTAGATATCCCGGTTTCCACCACGAGTTCTTAAACTCGACCAAACCCGTTTTCAAGTGATTCGCAGTCACTTTCCAAAAACCCGCAAAGCTCAGCATCTGCCAAGTGTCCTTGAAGCTAAAGTTAAGCTTGCCATAACCTTCTCGCTTCCAGCCTTGAACTGCATTTGGCCCTACTGTTACGGAGCCATCAATCATGCGTGTTAAATGCACGCCCAAGAAAGGCAGTTCAGGGTCAGGGATCGGATAGATAAGATGATTCACCACTTGGTTGTGCTTAGCGTCTAACTGATAATACTCACCGCGATAAGGCACGATTTGGAAGTCGGTTTCGATGTCTAACATCTTGGTCATTCTATCGGCCATCAAGCCAGAACACGTGATCAAGAATCGACTGTTCAGTTGAAGAGTCTGACCATCTACTTTGCACGTTAACTGCACTTCATCTTCTTGCTCATCGGCCATGATCACTTCCGTACCAAGGCTAAGCTTACCACCCGCCTCAACAAACTCTTGAGCCATCACTTCGGTGACTTTTTTGTAGTCGACGATACTGGTGGTTTTGACATAAATCGCACCCAAACCCGTGATATTTGGCTCGGCAAGTTTGAGCTGAGCTTGATCCAACAAATCAACATCAATATCGTTATCGTGGCAACGCTGATAGAGCGCATTCATTCGCTCCACTTCTTGCTCATTGGTCGCGACCAACAACTTACCGCAGTTTTCGACGGGGATATCGTGTTGGCTACAAAAGGCGATGGTGCGCTCTACGCCGCGTTTACAAAAATCCGCCTTTAAACTGCCCGGAGCGTAGTAAACACCAGCATGAATCACCCCGCTATTATGGCCAGTTTGGTGCTGCGCGAAACCACGTTCCTTCTCGACTAAAAGGATACTTTTATCAGGGTGAGCTTGCTGTAATTGCCAAGCCGTAGACACGCCAACAATGCCGCCACCAACGATAATATAGTCGTATATTGAGTTCATAATATTCCTACATTCAATCCTTTTAATTATAGGGAAGACGCGACAGTGTTAGACCCGGTTTGAGGTAACTTTTTTTCCTCACTTTCTGATTCCATTTTCACTTGATTAGCATCGTATTTACGACCGCTGTAGATAAAGATGCCAACAAAAATGGCAACACATACCAAACGGATCACGACGGAAACATCAGGCCATACTAGAGCTATACCTACCGCAACCAACGCTACTCGAGTAATAATATTAACTTCGCTCTCTAGATAACCTTCAATCGCCGCGATAAACGCGTAAGTACCAATAACAGCAAAGCCACCCGTGACTAACACGGAGATCACATCCCAACTTACCAAGTTAGTGTAGGCAATCAACAATGGTACTAAATACAAGCCTTTGGCTATCTTCCATGCCATTAATCCCGTTCTCATCGGGGGTGTTTTAGCAATGGTTGCAGCCGCAAATGCAGTTAAACAAACAGGCGGAGTCACGTTGCTGTCTTGCGATAGCCAGAAAATGATCAAGTGGGCAGAAAGCAGTGCAAGGCTGATCGCTTCTAAGCCAAGGCTCTGTTCAAGCAGAGTTTCCACAAAATCAGCAGGGACTAACGCAATCATCTCTTTGGCTGTTTCAAGTGCCATTGGCGCGTTCAGCAAATCAAGCTTATCTGGCGCAGCCAACATGAAGATAGCTTTAGCTTGCTCAGGAAGCTGACCTGACACCAACAAGTCGAGCAACTGACTTTCAGCAATCAGTTTATACAAAGCTGGTGCAGACAGAGTACCCAACACGATATAAGCCGCGGTTACTGGTAACCCCATGCCCAGAATCAAAGACGCCAGTGCAATTAAGGCGATCATCACCAACAAATCGCCGTTCGCCCAGCTATTGATCATCAACGAGAAGGTGTTACCAATACCAGTCGTGCTGATCACGTTGATCACCAGACCAATGCCCACTAGCAACACAGCCGTGGTCGCCATGTTTTTTGCGCCTTGAGAAAGCGCTTCGATGATCGCCTTTGGACCCATTTTGTGATTTTTAGAGAACCATGAAGCCACCACGACAGACAGAATCGAGATGCCCGCAGCGTAAGTCGGCGTAAAGCCCTTCACCAACAGAGTCACTAACACCGCTAATGGGATCAGGTTGTGCCAACCCGACAGCAATACTTTCAATAGAGGCTCACAGCCAGAAGTCACCTTTTGCACACCACTGCGTTTTGCTTCGATGCGCACGAAGAATGCCACAGACAAAAAGTAGATAAGCGCAGGAACGAAGGAAACCGCAATAATATCGACATAAGGAATTTGCGTGTAAGAGGCCATGATGAACGCGCCCGCACCCATCACAGGTGGCATCAGCTGCCCGCCAGTAGATGCAGCCGCTTCAACACCTGCCGCGAAGCGCGAAGGGAAACCTGCCTTTTGCATCAAGGGAATACTGATCACGCCCGTCGATACTGTGTTTGCTACGCTCGACCCGGAGACTGAGCCCATCAAGCCGGAGCCAATAACGGCAATGAAACCAGGGCCACCAATCACTTTGCCCGCCGCGGCACGAGATACATCAATAATGTAGTCGCCGACACCAGATCGAACTAAAAATGCGCCAAATAAGATGAACATGAACACGAAGGTCCAACTGATTCTTGAGATCGAACCAAACATCCCTTCTGATGAATAAAAGCTTCGATAAAGTAACGTCTCAAGGCTTAAACCCGGAAAATGAAAAATACCGCTGGTCCATTGTCCCCAAAGCACTACATAACTTAAACACACTAAGATAAGCACTGGAATGAACCAGCCCATAGTGCGTCTAATCAGCTCAATGACGATGGCAATCGCCAAGATAGAGAAAAACCAATCACTGGCGATAAATTTTACGCCTCGGTCATACAACGCATCTTCTGCAAAGGGGATGTAGATAAGACAAGCCAGAGCCGCCAAGGCAATTCCGATATCGACAGCCAGCGCTATCTTGCTATTTTTCAGCGAGATATGAGCGGGATACCAGAGTGCACAAATGATCGCAAAGCCAGCGAAGTGGGTCGCCGAGATCCAAAGCTCAGGCAAGGTAGATAAGGTGTTAAACCAAATGTGTAACAACGAGAGGAGCACTCCCATTGTCGTTATTGCTTTGCCCACCCACGGAAAATCCGTTCGGGTCGGCAGTTCAAATTTTTTCAGTTCCTGCTGCAGCGAATCGCTCATAGAAAACTCCTGCTCTCCGCAGCAAACACGAAGAGAAAATCCATAAAGTGAGGAGGTGCACGAACACATTCTTGAGCGAACGTGCACCAAGCAATTAAGTCACGAAGGGGTTAGTTGATGACAAACAGCTAGTTCGCGACAAATCATTAGCTCACGAACCAATAGTTACCTGACAAAAGATAAGCTAGTTAACGATCAACTCAGAAGGGATCTCGATGCCCATCTCTCGATAATAACGTGCAGCGCCTGGGTGAAGAGGAACAGGCAGACCTGCGATCCCTTTCTCAAGTGCCATTGCTTTGGTTGCTTTATGGATACCTTGTAGGAAAGGTAGGTTTTCATAGATAGCTTTGGTCAGTTGATACACATCGTCTTCAGAAATGTCTTCGCGAACTGCTAGGAAGTTAGGTTGGGCAATCGTAGTAATTGGTTTGTCGACACCTGGATAAGTGTTTGCTGGGATCTCGTACTTGGTCCAGATATTGTAATCGCCATTCGCTTGTTTGATCTGCGCATCGGTAAACGACAGGATTTGAATATCTTCACCCAAGGCAGCAAAGGCTTGTGTTACCGCACCAACAGGCACACCAGCAGGCGTATTCATGCCATCAATCGTGCCGTTTTGTAGTGCACTAGCACTGCCACCGTAACCCATAAAGGCGAGTTTAAATTGTTCTGGGTTAACCAATAGGCCCTGCATGATCTGGCGTCCTGAATTCTCAGTGCCTGAGTTCTTCTTACCGATAGAGAATTTCTTACCGTTTAGGTTCTCTAGATCGCTTACCGTACCTGTTTTTGCTAGATCTGAACGCACAATAAAGTGTTCTACATTTTGCCATAACATGGAAACTGAACGCAGTTGAGTTTGTCTGCCAGATTTCTCATATGGCCCCAAACCCTGCCAAGCCCAAGCACCGTACAAACCTTGTAGAATTGCGAACTGAGCTTCGTTCTCGTTCAACAACTTTACGTTCTCACCCGAGCCCGCAGAGCTGATAGCCGCTAAAGAAAAGTGCTGCTTAGGCGCAAGCTTAACTTTACTCAATGTCGCTAAGGCCACACCTACCGGATAGTAAGTACCACCCGTTGAGGCCGTCGCTAAAATATAGCTGCGATCTTCTTCAGCTGACGCATTACTGATAAGGCCAAGAGAAGCCATTGCTAGCGCTAAAGTTTTAACCAGCTTGTTGTATTTCATTGTTACTCTCCATGTAGGGTTATTCACGTTATATTTTTGTTAACAACAATAGATAGCAAGCGTAATGCCAGTTTTTAACTATTTGTTTTAATTTACTTTTATTTTAAAACCTATTCAAAATAAGCCGTTTTTTGCTTATTCCCCTGTTATTAAGTAAGCCATTTTTGGCTTATCGGCTACCGGAATTAACACCTGTAGATCGGGAAGCAAGTCACACCATGTTGCAGTTGTGTGATCAATGTATGTAAATTGATAAATATGCAATGAGCCATTTATTGCTCATTAAAAATCAACAAGCACTGCGATGAAGCCGCTCTCTAAGGGTCAACATAGTCACTTCGATTTAACCCATAACGCACCATCTTTTGGTTCAATGTTCGACGAGGTAAATCCAAATCTTGCATCACGTCATTGATACGCCCTTTATAACGAACTAAGGCATCATGAATCACTTTCCTTTCAAAGCTCTGTACTTGAACCGCCAAAGGGATGCCCGCCGTTGTGGACTCTGTGACAGAATTGGGACGACACGCCAAAATATCCCCAACGGTCAAGCTTTCATCCAATGCAAAACGAATCGCAACATTACGCAGTTCACGCACATTGCCCGGCCACGCATACGAGAGCAGTGCATAGCGATCAGCCTCACTGGCTATACGTGTTTCGGAATTGGCTTCTTGGGTGAAGTGTTCAAACAAAAGTAAGGCATCTTCTTCACGCTCACTGAGTGGAGGCAAATGCAGCTGGGCAACATTCAAACGATAGAATAGATCTTGGCGAAAGTCGGGGTGATTCAGTAGATCGCTTTTCGAGGCAGAGACCACTCGTAGATCAACATGTTGTTGCTGATTCCCCCCCACGCGTTCGACGACATTATCTTGCAAGGTGCGCAGCACTTTTACCTGCATCGACAGCGGCATACTCTCTATTTCATCAAGGAACACTGTGCCTTTGTCGGCAAATTCCAGCTTACCAATGCGTCGTTTGGCCGCACCAGTAAACGCTCCGGCTTCGTGTCCAAACAGCTCGCTTTCAAAGAGATTTTCTGGGATTGCGCCACAGTTGAGCGGAACAAACGGATGGGTTTTACGTTGGCTGAATTCATGTAAGCAAGAGGCGACCAGCTCTTTACCACAACCCGTTTCACCATAGATGATCACGTTGGTGTCTATGGAAGCGACTTTCTGGATTTGCTCGCGCAGTTCACACATCACTTTACTGCGACCGATCAGCACCTGTTCAATGCCCTTAAGGTTATCCAGATAGTTCTGACGACTGTTTCTGTCTTGGCCACTTTGATGTTTATCTACCGCTTCCGATACCGTTTGAGACAGACGCTCTGGGTCGAATGGCTTCTCAATGAAGTCATAGGCACCTTGCTGTAAGGCTTTCACCGCCATATCGACATCACCATGCCCAGTAATCAAAATAACAGGCACATCTGGCACAAGACCTTTGAAACGCCCTAGCAGATCAACACCATCAATATCAGGTAAACGAACATCGGTGATAATGGTTTGAAAATCACCCTGCTCTACGGCGTTTAACGCATCTTGTCCTACTTCAAATGCGGTGACATCGAAGCCCGCCAGCTGCAACCATTGGCTGGTTGCTTGACGCACAATCGCGTCATCTTCAATTAAAGCAATACGCTGCATAGTTTGGTTCCGCCACTCTACATCTGATTAATATCGTCCACGGTATGTAAAAAAACCTCAGACGAAAAGGAGCTAGCTCCCACTTTGAATAACACTCCTTTAACAGTTTAATAATGTTTGTTAGCTTCGATTTGTCTCACTCTCCATTCGCTTAAAAAGCAAACATAAAACCTTGTCAAACCACTAGCTCAAAGAGGCAAGCCACTAATTTTAAAGGGATTTGATCAGAAATGATGAATAACAATCGATATTGGTTATTCCTGTGTACCTGTTTATTGATTGGTTTGGTGCAGGTCACCACCAAGAATGGCATCAGCCAGTGGAAGCTTGAACAAGCCCAACGCTATGCCGAACAGCGCTTCCTTGGCTACATTGCCGAAGCAAGGCGAACCCTTAAGCGTTTCTATTATCTGCCCTACCTAGTAACCAATGATGAAACCAGTGTGCGCTTCATTGATGGTGAAGCCCGCCTAGAAAAACGCATTAAGAAGCAGCTGATTCAATTGGATAAAGCCGCCAACACCAAGGGCTGGTATCTGCTTTCTGGCGAAGGGGACTTGTTGGTATCGAGTGTTGAAAGAAGCAAACTGAGCAATAAGAACGCCAGTACAATTGTTTCGAAGATCCACCAACAAGGTGGTGCGATTTCAGTGGTGACAAAAAACAAAGGCGTGACACCCGATTACTTCATAGCGGCACCCGTATATCGAGCCTCTGATGTGGTTGGCATTGTCGCGGTGCAAATCGATTTGTCATTGTTAACCGATCAATGGTTTGCCGATGGTGAGGCGATACTGTTTCAGAACCCTCGCGATCAGTTCTTTCTCTCCAGTGACAACAGGTTGAGTGCCGATTGGTTCAATGACACCTTCAATTCTCAGCCCACAGCGACAAAACGTGAGCTGTATGACCAAACCCATATTCGCGTGTGGCGATTGCAAGATAAAGATTACCTAATTCAGTCCATCAAGTTAGACGATCTGAATTGGCGTTTAACCTACCTAACGCCATTAACCAGCCTCAACCAGACCACGAACTGGATCAGCTGGAGTGTGGCGGTTGGCTGTCTTTTCATTCTGTTACTGTTGGTTATTCTTTACCAAAGACGCCAGAAAAAGCTCAGCAATCTGAGAATCCAAAAGCTTATCGAAGAGTCTGAGAAACGACTGTCTGGGATGATCAATAAAACCCATGTTGGGTTAATACTGATCGATAAACACGGACGCATTCACGATATCAACCTGATGGCGAAGAACTACTTTTCACTATCTGATTCAATGATCAATAACATCAAGGCGTGGCAGTTATTTGAGGCAGGTAACCCGAATTCAACCACCTTGCAACTGCTCAAAAACTTAGAGCAGCATCAAGAGCTGGCCGAGATAACTAGCGTCGAAACCATGGCAAGACGCAGCGATGGCAGCTACTTCCCTGTTTTATTCTCTATTAGCGCCTTTCCTTGGCATGCGACGACTTACTACCTGTGTACCGTAATCGATATCAGCAAACGTAAGAAAGCCGAAATTGCGGTGCAAAACGCCAATAAAACGCTACAACTGCGGGTCGAAGAGCGAACTCAAGATCTAAAAGATGCGCAGCAAGAACTTGTCGAATCTAGCAAACTGGCTGCACTAGGGCGGATGTCGAGTGCGATTACTCATGAACTCAATCAGCCGCTTACTGGCCTAAAAACCCTACTTTCGAGTAACCAGTTGCTGATGGAAAGAGGCGAGACTAAGATGCTGAAAGCGAACATGGATCTGGTGATGAGCCTAATCGACCGAATGGCTAACATGACTAGCCAGCTGAAGTCATTCGCCTTTCAAAGGCTTGAGAAACCTTATCCTGTTTCCCTAACAGACGCACTGCAAGAAACCCTGCGAATTCATCAAGCCGAACTGGAAAACGTCGATATTCGCGTGCGTGTCGCTTCCAATATTTCGATGGTAATGGGAGAAGAGGCGCGACTTCGTCAAGTGCTTGGTAACCTGCTTAGAAACGCTGTCGATGCCACGCAGAATCAGAAACCAGCAACCATTGTGATCAGCGCTCATACCGAGCAACAACGCGTGATCATCAAGGTTCAAGATAACGGTTGTGGTGTGTCTGAAGATCAACTCGAAACCATTTTCGAACCGTTTCATACCAACAAAAAGATGGGCGAAGGCTTGGGGCTCGGGTTGGCTATCACAGCGAACAACGTTCGCGATATGCAAGGCACATTAATAGCGAAGAACAATTCAGACCAAGGCATGACATTTACGTTAACACTAAACAATAGCGATAGTGAGTAGTTACTTACACAGACCTTGAACTCCACATTCTATTGAAGCGCTAGAACTAAAAAACCGCCCACAGAGGGCGATTTTGATTCACTTATTGGCGTGTGACTTATTCACTAATCCGTTAACGACTTACTCAGCCAACTGCTTCAACAAAAGCTCTGTCGGGCGAACAATCGCGATAATCGATTCGTCGTAGATTTTCGCCGAATCAGACAGTATCGCTTGATAGGCATTCACGTCTGCTGCTCTTACTTTCTCGCCTGCTTGTGCTTTAGCAATCAAGGTTAACGCCAAGTCTGCCACTTCAACGGTTTTCTCTGCAACCACCACAGTCTCTACCGAAGATACGTTGCCAACGAAGACAGTTTTAGCCGCTAGTGCAGCCGATTTTGCTTGCTGATAATGCTCAGCAAGTTGCTCAAGCACTTGTTGATTGCCTGTCGCCATGTCATTGACCAAGTCTTGCATCTCATACACGGCGTAGCTTTCCACAGGCAGCGCATCAACGAAGCGGTTTAAGCGCTCGTATTGGCTGTATAAAGTGCCCTTAGGTTCCGTAGAATTCCACTTCTCCCAGTTGCGAGCGTAGTATTGAGCAGGCTCGGTGTATTTCGCTAGCACGCGCAGGTCGTGAATATCTTGGCCTTTGGCAATGCGCTTCAACAACATATCAGCATCTGCGTGATGACGTAGCCCTACCGATACTTCCGACCATGTATCCATTGCTTTCATGCGCTTATACATACTGCGTTCGTCTGTCAGTTCTGCATCCGACCAGAAACGTTCTGCAATTGCATAACTGCGAGGCCATAGGTAGTTTTCGACCGTGAGGCTGTCTTTGTTTTCTAGCCACATGGTGATCTCGCCGCCTAAAATCAGCTCTTTTTCTTTGTCGGTTAGCTCCGCGGGGTAGCCTCCGTTTGGCTCAGGGATCACGCTGCCTTCTACATCGCTGCTCGCAATCACTTCGCCTGTGGTTGGCCAGCGCACGTTACCAATTAACTGATAGCTGCCTTCCGCAAACCCATTTGGATTCAAGTTCAGGTTGAATTCGGTATACGACATGAAGTTATCGAAGTGGCCGACAAAGGTTTTACCCGGCACATAATCAAGGATGTAGATCTCTTCACGAGACTTACCGTTGTAATCACTGAACGCGCGGAAAGTACCGTCTTGCGCTTCAATGATAGTCAGTGTTCCCTTACGTGGGCTGCCTTTAGAGCGAGGCTTCTCCCATTGATACGTCACGAACTTCTCGCCACTATGAAGCTTATCATCAACCGTGATACCCGTTGGCATTGGGTCATTGCGATAGTGGTAACTCGTAGGCTGAGGCTGGTCTAGGTAATAACCAGTAGACAGGATACCTGGGTAACCCTCTTTCGCCGCACGACCGATACTATCGTGCCCTTGCCAGCTTTGAATCACGATAGAAGTTGGCAGATCTTTATGCCAGATCTCATCCCAACCCGTCATCTTCTTACCGCGCTCTTCGAGCATCTTCTCAACTTTTACATTGAGGTAAGACTGCAGGCCACGCTCACCATCGATATTATTCTCTTCAATGAACTGTTGGTGCTTTTCGCTGTTTTTCCACTGCGCATAGTTCGGCTCATCGCCACCGATGTGGAAATACTCGTCTGGGAACAGCTCGGTCACTTCATCAAATACGTCGCCCAGCATTTCATAGAGCTCTGGATTCAATGGGTCCATTAATGGTTCAAACACGCCCCAACCACGCTCTTGCTCATAGCTTTGACCTTCACCACCCGACATCAGGCGCGGGTAAGCATAAGCAACCGCAGAAGAGTGACCCGGAAGAGACACCTCTGGAATCACACGAATACCAAGATTACGCGCGTATTCCACTAAGTAACGGACTTGGTCTTTGGTGTAGTAGTTACCATCAGCGGTTTCAGACCACAAACGTGGCCATGATTCGGTTTGAATGCGAATACCTTGGTCGTCCCAGAAGTGCCAATGGAAAACGTTCATCTTCGCCGATGCCATCGCATCTAACTGACGAATCAGCACATCGAATTCGATAAAGTGACGAGAGGTATCGTAAGAGACACCACGCCAGCGGAAGCGAGGCTCATCGACAATCGTGACAGCAGGAATGTGGTAGCCAGTCGCTGTGGTTTCAACGAGCTGTAAAAGGGTTTCGATGCCGTGAATTGTGCCGTATGGGCTTGGAGAGCTCAGCGTGATTTTCTCACCCTGAGTCGTAATTTTGTAAGACTCTACAGAGTCGATGTTCTGTACTTCAGACTTTGGCGCCGCGTCGATATCAATGATCAGGTTCGCTTCGTCTGCGCTATCAACCTGCCAGTTTAGAATCGGCACGCCAGTTTGGCGCTCTAGGCGATCGATAAAGCGTTTCGCGGTGTATTCAACGCGATCAGAGTTAAAGCCTTTGATGTAAACCTTGAAGTTACCGTCGACCTTAACTTGCCCAGCTTGCAGCTCGACTGTTTGTGGATACGGCATTAAATTTAGATCGGTATTCGGAGCCATTGCTAACGCCATTGGGGACACTACTGAACTTGAAATCAATAGAGACAATATAGTTTTTTTCATTATTAGTTTTCCTATATAACGGACGTTCTGTTTTGTTTATCGGAGGCGATTCACAAAACAGAACCTTCAGCCACTGCTGTTGTTTATCGTGAGCTCAAAGCCTATCGTCTGTGAAAAACGAATGAGCTCACAAACTTATGATTAGCTAACCAACTCAACCGCTTCACGAACCAACACCGCGATCTCATCCCACTGTTCGTTCTCGATCATCTTTGGAGAAACCATCCACGTGCCACCGCAACATACGACGCGATCAACGGCTAAGTAATCATTCACGTTGTGTTTGCCGATACCGCCCGTTGGCATTAGTGACACATCAACGTAAGGCGCTAGCAAAGATTTCACCATGTTGATGCCGCCAGACGCTTCTGCTGGGAAAAACTTCAAGAAGTTAAGACCTAGCTCCAACGCTTGCTCTACTTGGCTTGGGTTGTTTACGCCCGGAACGATTGGCATGCCGATCTCTTGGCAGCGTTTTACGGTGTTTGGATTCAGGCCCGGTGCTACGATGAATTCGCTGCCCGCCTCTTTCGCAAGGTCGATCTGCGCAGGTGTGAGTACTGTACCTGCACCGATACACATCTCTGGGTAGGCATCACGCATCGCACGAATCGAATCCGCTGCCGCTTCGGTACGGAACGTCACTTCTGCTACTGGCAGGCCGTTTTCTACCAACACTTTTGCTAGTGGAATCGCATGTTCCACCTTGTTGATTTGGATAACAGGGATAACTTTGAACTGCTTAAGTGTGTTGATCATTTCTTGAGACATAATAGTTCCGCTTTTTATTTTTTAATCAGTTGGCTCATAGCGCTCATAGGGATTATTGCGCCAGAGTATTGAATAACGATGGAAGCCAGTTGGTGGCCAAATTCGGCTGCGTCGGTGGCGCTCTCGCCAGTAAGACGCGCAGCTAAATAACCCGCAGCGAATGAATCGCCCGCAGCGCAGGTGTCGACCACGTTAGAAACACGAGTCGCGGATACATAACTCTCAACAACATCGCCTTGTTCAACTTGAACAATCTTGCATGGCTCACAGCCACGTTTGATGACGATCTCTTGGCAGCCTAAGCGAAGGCAGCGTTGTTGAACGCTCTCGCCATTGCCCCAAACCAGCAGGTCGTCGTCTTCGGTAATCAGTGCAATGTCGACCAATGGTAGTAACTTGGCGTACCAATGCTGAGCTTGTTCAGTCGTCCAAAGTTGCGGGCGATAGTTGTTATCAAAAATCAGCTTTCCGCCTTGATTTGAGAACACACCAATGGCTTTCAACAGACGTTCACGTGAGGTGTCATCTAAAATCGCGATACCGATACCGCTGATGTAAACCGCGTCGACTTGTTTCTCTGTCAGCGCGATTTCAAGCTTATTCAGGTCGTCAGTTTGAAAGTAAGATTTTACTGCCGCGTCATTGCGCCAATAGTGGAAATGTCGCTCACCCGTTTCGTCCGTTTCTACCATGTACAAACCGGGCAACTTGTTTGGAATACGTTCAACGAAATTGGTTTGAATGCCTTCTAGTTGCCAGCTATCAATCATGTTTTGAGACAGTTCATCGCTACCCAAACCAGTCGCGTAATGAACAGACAGGTTTTGATGTTGGGTTAAGCGAGAAAGGTAAAGCGCGGTATTAAGCGTGTCACCGCGAAATTTTTTGGTTAATGGAGAGCCGCTTATTTCGACCATACATTCGCCGAAGAAAGCAATATTGAAATGAGAAGATGCAGGCATAGCCGATCCTAAAATAGAGAGATATATGTGGGAGAAGGCCCTGCCACTAAGCAGGACCTGAATTAAGCAAACCAGTTGTGGAGACTAGGTTTAGCTTGTTTGATTTGCAGGACGTTGAGGTGCCGCTTCTTCTTCAAGTACGCCAGTCTCAGACATTTCCATCTCCATCAGAGCACGCTCGTCATCAAGAATCGCTTTTGCCATTTCAGGTGTTACTTGGTTAGCCGGAGTCACTAGGCTCACAACCACACCTGCCGTTAGAGCAAACAGACATGATGGGATAACTGGGTTGCCCCAGAAGGCTGTGTAGTCAGCGTTTAACATTACTACGAATGAAGCTACAGAAGCACCCGCTAGTGTTGCAAGCGCACCTTGCCAGTTGTAGCGTTTCCAGAATTTACCCAACATACCGCACACAAACATGCCCGACATAACCGTTGAAATCATCTTAGTGATGTAGCCAATGATGTCGTTTGACGTCAGTGCGAACAGTAGTGCGAAGCCAATCACCACAACCAAAGCTAGACGAGAGTAGTTCAACATTGATTCTTTGTTTGGTACGCGGCCTGTGAACATCACGTACACGTCACGCAGTAGGATAGATACACCGGCAATCGCATCTGAGCTTGCACTCGACATGGTTGCAGATAGACCTGCGATAAGAACAATCATGCCTACGCCAACTGGAAGAACCGTTGCAGCTACGTATGGGAACGAGTAGTTCGGGTTATCCAATGATGGGTCGATTGCGTGCGCAGCCATACCAATGATTGCTGGAATAATAGAGAAGAAAAGGTACAACACACCAGAAGCGACAAATGAGCGACGGATAGTTGAAACATCTTTACCAGAGTAGATACGCTGACGGAATGAAGGTGTTGCAAGTACGCCCACACCGATAACCACAGCCAGAGAAACAGCAGGCAGAATGCCCAGTTTATCGATTGCTAAAAAGCTTGTAGCATCAGGGTCCATCGCAGCGTAAAGGTTATCCATGCCACCAATGTGATCAACAGACATTACCGCCATTAGGATGAAGCCAGCAAAAAGGATGATTGCTTGAATCGTATCGGTCCATACAACTGCTGTGTAACCACCGATAACAACGTAGATAGTGAAAGCTGCAGCAATAATAATTTTCGCAAGGTTAAGGTCGATGTCTGCAATCCACGCTAGGTACATGCCGCCACCTAGAATGTGCGCACCTAACCAACCGATTGACGCGATAAAGATAAGTAGGCCAACCACGTTTTTTACGATTCGGTTAGCGCCAACGTAATAAGCCAGCTCTTCACTCATGGTCATGAAGTTCAGTTTACGAACCGGAGCAAACCAAAGTGCAAGCAATAGGATGCCCACAGCACCGCCAATTCCGTACAGAGCACCTGCCCAACCATTTGCGTAGCCAAAGCCAACCGCGCCCATACTTGAACCCGTGCCGACCATAGTCGCAACTGTTGTACCAAGTACTAAGAATAATGGCAGGCCACGGCCGCCTAATAAGAAATCTTCGCCAGATTTTTGATTACGCGAGACAAACCAGCCTAACCAAATTAGAAAACATACGTACACGCCGAAGCCTGTAAGAAAAAGTGTGCTGTTCATTTGACACCTCTCAGTGAAATATTGAGTTCATTCTTGAACTTTATTTATGATTCATTCATTTTTATATTTCATATAATTACTTTATTGATTTTATCTATTTTAATTAAAGTAATTTTTATAAATGTAGGGTGAGAGTATTAAAGGATAATAACAGGGATGACTAACCCCTAATACTCTCTAAGTAGGTAATTGTGATTAGGTTATTACTAAACGCGATCCGCGCGGTAGCAAGTCACATCTACTTCAACCTTCACGTCTACAACTAGGTCGCAAACCATGCAGATACGAGCCGGTGGGTTAGCACCGAAGAACTCTTTGAATACCTTATTAAAAGATTGGAAGTAACGAGAATCCGTTAGCACAACCTTTACGTGCATTACGTCTTCTAGGCCGTAGCCCGCTTCAGTCATGATATCGACACAGTTTTGGATCGCTAGGCGAGACTGGTCAACAATGCCACCCTCTACCACTTCACCATCTGTCATCGGTGTCTGGCCAGAAACGTATAGGAAACCACCCGCTTCAGTTGCGCGTGCAAATGGTAAATGTTGTCCGCCTGTACCTGTACCGCCTTCAACACCGTAACGTTTAATCATAGACAGGATCTTAAG